>JAFGFI010000058.1 GCA_016931185.1 Anaerolineae bacterium | reverse complement strand
GGAGACTTGCTGGCGGCTCACGTATTGGGAATCCGTAATGTTTTTGTCGTGATGGGCGATCCTACATCCATTGGCGATTACCCGGAAGCGATGGATGATTTTGACCTTGCTCCTTCGGGACTGATCAAGTTGATCAAACAGGGCTTTAATACTGGGGTGGATCATGCAGGTACGGATATTGGACAGCCGACGGCCTTCTTTGTCGGCGGCGCGCTGAATCTCACGCCGAAGGACATCACGCGCGAATGTAAGGTATTACGCCGCAAATTACGCGAGGGTGTGGATTTTTTCCTCACACAGCCCATCTATGATCCAGAGACCGCGCGCACGTTCCTGGAATCCTATGAGGCCGCTTACGGGCCACTCACTACGCCCGTTTTGGTCGGCATTCTACCCCTTTATGGTGTGCGTCACGCGCGTTTTTTGCATAACGAGGTCCCGGGTATTACCATCGCTCCGGAAATTTTTGCCCGCCTGGAAGCTGCCGGCGATCAAGCTCCTTATGAAGGCGTGAAGATTGCCATTGAGTTAGTTCAACAGTTGCGTGAGTGGGCCAGTGGCATCTATGTTATGCCTGCTTTCAACCGGTATGATTTGGCGGCGGAGATTGTGGAAGCATGTAAACGCAATGAGTGCTGACGCAGCGGGGACTATTGTCCATATCCTGCTAAAACTGCCTGTCCCAAGGCAACACATCCATCATTACAGGGGAGTTGCCGGTGCAGTAAGACGCGGAAACCCGCCGCTGTCAGTCGTGAGACGGTAAGCTGTAATAAGATGCTGTTTTGGAAAACGCCGCCGCTGAGTGCGACTGTGTTGAGACCGGTATTTTCACGGATGTACTCACAGACTTGAATTGCCATTTCTGCCACGGTGACGTGGAAACGCAGTGCGATCTGGGGAATGTCGCCGCCACGAGCTATGTCTTCCAAGAGCGCGGAAAACAGAGGCGCCAACCGCAGAATATATGTGTCGTTGTCACACGTGAATCCAAAGGGGTACGGTGAAGGTATCCCCTGTTCAGCATAGGCAAAAGACTGGTCACTGTGATTGTGAGGTGCCAGCACGGCGCGCCACGCGGAAAATGCTTGTTGTTCCAATTCAATCGCGGCTTGTGCCTCATAGGTTGTTGTGTGGCACACACCGAGCAACGCGCTGACGGCATCGAAAAGCCGTCCCATAGATGAAGTAAGTGGGGTATTGATCTGGTGCGCAATCTGTTGGCGGATCAAGCCGGCTTCGGCAGGGCAAAATTGTCCTGCGGGAAATTCTTCCGGCCCTAACAGTGCATATAAATAGGCCACTGCAATGCGCCAGGGATTGCGTGTTGCTGCGTCACCACCGGGGAGGGGCAGGATTTCCAGGTGGGCTGCACGCCGGAAGCCGCTATAGCCACCCACAAACCACTCTCCTCCCCAAATTGTGCCATCTTCTCCATAGCCAGTTCCATCAAAGGCCACACCGATAACATCACCCTCCTCAGGTGCAAAGCCGTTATCTGCCAGACACGCGGCAATGTGAGCTTTATGGTGCTGCACCGGGCGCGGGGTGGGCAATTGATGTGCCTGTGCAAATTGCCATGCGAAGCGCGTGCTGAGATAGTCGGGGTGTAGATCGCAAGCCACCCTCTCTGGCGACAGGCGAAAGAGATGTTGGTATGTCGCTAACGTTGTTTCGTAATGTTCCAACGTCTCCAACGTTTCCAAATCCCCAATATGCTGGCTGACGAAGGCGTTGGCATCGCGGGTCAGACAGAATGTGTTTTTAAGTTGTGGCCCGGCAGCAAAGACCTGGGGCAGTTCAAAGGGTAATTGCACGGGCATTGGTGCGTACCCCCTGGCTCTGCGGAGAAGTTGGGGCGTGAAGGATGAAGTGTGAAGTGTTAAAGGGGAAGATGGCTTCGTGATTTGTAATTCGCAATTCGCAATTCGCTGGCTCTCAGGCGCGCTAATTTGCACTATCTGCACCACTGAATCATCATACCGCGCGTAGATATCGCGGTTATGGAGCAGGAATGCATCGGCCAGTGGCGCGAGACGGCATAGGGCTTCGTCGTTGTCTTTGGCGATAGGTTCTTCGGTAAGGTTGCCGCTGGTCATGACCAACGGGCAGCCTACATCCCGTAGCAGAATATGGTGTAAGGGTGTGTAAGGCACCATCATCCCGAGGACATGACTGTTAGGGGCAACCTCATCTACAATAGGCGAGTTCGGGCGTCGCTCTAACAATACAATTGGACATTGTGGGGAAGCAAATAGTGACTCCGCCAACGGTGGCACTTCACAGTGTTGTTTTACTGCGTCCATCGTCGCCACCATTACAGCAAATGGCTTGTGCGGGCGTCGCTTGCGCTTGCGCAATAGCCGCACGGCCTGCGCGTTGGTTGCATCGCAAGCCAGGTGGAAGCCGCCTAGCCCTTTGATGGCGAGGATTTTGCCGGCAAGTAAGAGCGCCTTAGCTTTAGCAAAAACAGTGTCGGTGGAGAGGTGAGGCGTGGCGTAGAGGGATTCGTGATTTGTGATTTGTGATTCGTAATTTGTTGATTCATCTATCCAGACCTGTGGCCCGCAGACGGGGCAGGCGTTAGGCTGCGCGTGAAAGCGGCGATTGGTGGGGTCTGTGTATTCGGCGCGGCAATGTTCACAAAGAGGAAAGATGTGCATCGTTGTATTAGGCCGATCGTAGGGTATATCGGCAATAATTGTGAAGCGGGGGCCGCAGTTAGTGCAGTTGATAAAGGGATAACGATAGCGACGGTCAGCAGGATCAAAAAGTTCCCGGACACAATCGGGACAGGTCGCTACATCGGGGGAGATCAGTTGGTATCGTCCCACTTGCGCTTCGGAATGGCGGATCTCAAAATGGGTATGCTCTCCGGGATCAATGGGAACTTTCGTGAGTGAGGTGATACGGGCCAGCGGGGGAGCTTCTAATTCCAGGGCAGTGATAAATGTCTCCACTGTCGCAGTAGCTCCCTCAACCTCAATATCCACCCCTCCAGAATGGTTGAGTACCCATCCTGTGACACCCATCCGTTGCGCTAGATTGTAAACGAAGGGGCGAAACCCCACTCCCTGGACAACGCCGGTAATGGAAATGTGATAAGCGGTAATAGTATTCAAAGGTTAAAAATATATTGAGCGTGTTTCTTTTTAGGGGTAGTCGTAGAAGTGCTACTTACGTCAAATATTCAAGCGTAAATATTTTTGATGTTTGACATACCTACTGACACTTTTGAAATAACCCCGCTTGTTTATGCGGCTTGTGCTGACAGCCATTCAAGCCAATCATCCATACCTTCGCCTGTCTTGGCGGAAAGCACAAGGACCGGTGCATTAGGGTTGAGACCACGCACGAGTTGTTTGAAGAGCGGGAGATCGAAATCAAGATAGGGCATTAAATCAGATTTGGTGACGACTACGAGATCCACGGCCTCAAAAATGGCAGGATATTTATAGGGTTTGTCGTGTCCTTCAGGAATGCTGAGCAACGCGACTTTATAGGCTTGTCCAAGATCAAAAGACACCGGGCAAATCAGATTTCCCACATTTTCAATAAAAACCATATCTAATGTATCCAGGGGCAGCGACTCTAATGCCTGCCCCACCATGGGTGCATCTAAATGACATCCACCCCCGGTATTAATCTGTACCACCGGCGCGCCCGTTGTTGCAATCCTTTCAGCATCAACCTGCGACGCTACGTCTCCTTCAACGATGCCCACGCGCCGCGTGTTCTTAAGGGCGTCAATCGTTGCCATTAATAACGTTGTCTTGCCCGCGCCTGGGGATGACATTACGTTGACTGCTATGATATTGTGTGCCGCTAACTGCGCGCGATTTCGCATCGCTGCCTGATCATTTGCACTCAAGATTTTTCGCACGACAGGGATACCTTTATTCTCGCCTGTTTGTTCACGCATTGAAATAGACCTCCAATTGCCCCCTTATTACAACAGGGTATATTTTCTGACATTGGAATATTTTATACTTTTCCTTACAAAATTCAAGGGTAAAATAGGAGTAACCACGGTGTCACCTCCAGGGATTTGTCAGGATCAGGGTGGGAGCATTTTGAGACTAACGCATCAAAACACATGCCGATAAAATGTGCTGTAACCATGCATACAAAATCCTGCCAGAATGAACAATCTCCCTGGAGATAGCCAATTTTAGCGAAAGGAGAATATATTATGCCACACCAATTGAATAACATCACCGTTATAGGCGCCGGCCATGGAGGGAAAGCTATGGCGGCTGAAATGGCAGCACGGGAATTCAAGGTTACCCTTTATAATCGCACGTATAGTAACATCGAAGTCATAGATATGCGTGGAGGAATTGAACTGCAAACGGAAGAGGGGCATTTTTTGTTTGCTCCATTGCATAAAGTGACTTCCGATCTCGAAGTTGCCCTCAAGGATGCGGATTTGGTGATGGTTGTGATTCCAGCCTCCGGCCATCGAGATATTGCTCTGGCTGCAGCCTCTTACTTACGGGATGATCAAGTCATCGTTCTTAATCCAGGGCGCACCGGGGGGGCCTTGGAATTCAAACAAGCTCTTAAAGAAGTGAATTGTACTGTCCGTCCCATCATTTGCGAAGCAGAAACTTTTCTCTTTGCTGCGCGCAGTCAGGGGCCGGCCCAGGTGGGTATTTTTCGCACCAAGTATTCTGTCCCGGTTGCAGCACTCCCGGCCAATCGCACGCGCGACGCGCTTGATTTTATTCGACAGGTCTATCCTCAATTTATTCCCGCCAAAAATGTTTTGCATACCAGTATGAACAATATGGGGGCGATCTTTCATCCTGCGCTTACGTTGCTCAATGCCGGCTGGATAGAGGCCACACAGGGAAATTTTGAGTTTTATATGGATGGGGTTACCCCGGCCACCGCTCGCGTGTTATCAGCGCTTGACCGGGAGCGAACGACTGTAGCTATGTCTATTGGGGTGCATGCCCAGACCGCTGAAGATTGGCTTGACCGTGCTTATGGTGCATTTGGGGACAATCTTTATGAGGCTATGCACGCCAATCCCGGCTACAAGGGGATCAGGGCTCCTAACCGGCTTCATCATCGTTATATCTTTGAAGATGTGCCTTGTAGTCTGGTTCCCATTTCACTCATCGGACAGCAATATGGGGTAGATACCTCTACAATAAGTGCGATTGTCAATATGGGAGGCATCATTCATGGTACTGATTACTGGCCGAAGGGACGTTCTTTAGAACGTATGGGTATTAAATCTATGTCCGTCACAGAATTACACCGCTATGTAGAGACGGGGGAGCGATAGAGCGAGTCGCCGGTACATTGCACTTTCCAAAGTGCAATGTACCTAGTCGTGGTAGAGCAATTACAATTTTTGGAGGAGGGTGTATGAAAACAATAGTCGCGGGCGCGTTGGGCGAGTGTGTTCACGTGGCCGGGGTGATGAATTTTCTAAGGTTGGCGGAATCTGCGGGCTGGCACACGGTCTTTTTGGGACCGGCAGTCTCGGTGAAAGAGATGCTGGCGGCTGCCCGGCGCGAACATGCCGATCTGGTGGGGGTTTCATACCGGCTGACACCGGAGACGGGGGAACGGTTGTTGGGGGAATTCGCAGAGGAGGCTGATGAACTGCGTAGTGTAGGGGTGCGTTTCGTGTTCGGAGGTACTCCGCCGGTAGCAGAGCGGGCGCGGCGTATTGGCTTCTTCGAGCGAGTGTTCGATGGCACCGAAGGGCCAGAAGTTGCCCTGGCTTATCTCAAGGGTCAGGAACGCGTACAAGCTACCGAAGCTGACTACCCACAGACAACGATAGCGCGCATCGCGTGGAAATCACCGTATCCTATCCTGCGCCATCATTTCGGTCAACCCACGCTGGCGGCGACCCTTGAGGGCGTTGAACAGATCGCGGAATCCCACGCATTGGACGTGATCTCACTGGGTATCGATCAAGATGCACAGGCTAATTTCTTTCACCCAGAACGTCAAGATCTACGGCGCAAAGGGGCGGGCGGGGTGCCGGTCCGCAGCGTGGATGACTACCGCGCGCTCTATGCTGCCAGCCGGCGCGGTAACTATCCGCTGCTGCGCACCTATGCCGGTACCGATGACTTTATCCGCCTGGCCGAGATGTACGTGAAGAGTATCCATATAGCCTGGTGTGCTATCCCTATTTTTTGGTTCAACCAGATGGATGGGCGCGGGCCATGGGATTTGGAAGGTTCTATCAAACAACATCAGGATGTGATCGCCTGGTATGGCAAGCACGACATCCCGGTTGAGCTTAACGAACCTCATCATTGGGGAATGCGTGACGCGCCAGACGTGGTGTTTGTCGTATCCGCGTACCTATCGGCTTACAATGCGAGATATTTTGGCGCGCGTGAGTATATTGCCCAACTGATGTTCAACAGTCCGCCCGGTCATACGGATACAATGGACCTGGCAAAGATGTTGGCCGTTATCGAGATGATCGCACCCCTTGCGGGGCCGGATTTCCACATCTGGAAGCAAACGCGCACCGGATTGTTGAGCTATCCGCTTGATGATGGCGCGGCCCGCGCACATCTGGCGACTAGCATTTACTTACAAATGGCCCTTAAACCGCACATTGTCCATATCGTGGGACACACAGAGGCGCATCACGCAGCAACTGCCGACGATATTGTTAGCGCCAGTAGGATGGCCCGCCGCGCTATAGATAACGCAGTGCGCGGTCAACCTGATATGACTATCGATACGCTGGTACAGACCCGGAAAGTGGAATTGATCCGCGAAGCTGAGGTGACATTGGCAGGTATCCGGGCGTTGGCGGGTGAAAGTGTCACCGAGCCTTTTACCGATCCTGGGACATTAACGCGCGCAGTGACTTCTGGCATCCTTGATGCCCCCCATCTGCGTAACAACCGTTTCGCGCGCGGGCAAATCGTCACACGTATAGATAAACGCGGCGCGTGTATTGCGATCCATCCTGACACTGGAACACCTATTACAGAAGAGGAAAGGCTTTATAGATTAGGGGTGAGAATAGAGAAGGGTGGATCAAGAATATAGAATAGAGAAGCCGGTAAGCATCCAATAGTCTGCTCCCCTAACTCGTAAGTTATATCAACCATTGGGTGATATGAGATGCCGGTAGATTGCGGCTGTTTCGCGCGCGGCGCGTTCCCAAGAAAATTGTGCCGCTTGATGTAGTCCGCGCGCCCGCAACTCTGCGC
>JAFGFI010000057.1 GCA_016931185.1 Anaerolineae bacterium | reverse complement strand
TCCTATAGCTTGCTGTTTCCCGTTATCCTACCCCTTCCCTAGCATTTGTCAAAACTATAGCTCTATTTGTGCCGCAGTGTACTAGTAACAATCCGCGATCTTTTGCCATTAGCAATACACCCAATGTGCCGATCGTTGTTAATTCCAGAGTAGCGGCTTTTCTGCGGGCGGCACGTTCATCAATCAAGAGCATTTCTGCATTCTGTTCACGGGCCAAGATGAGGGCTTCGCTTTCACCAGCATCCAGGTTCTCTTTGAGTAGTTGGACAGCGATTTTATCTTGGATAGCGCAGACTACGATCCAATCAGCCGTGGTAATAGCGTGCAACGTGTGTTGATCCAGAATCTCGGCACGCACAGCGGGCGGAATATAAACGATCTCAAAAAGTTGATGTAATAGCTCAAATTGGCCAATACTTGCCAGTGCAATCAACGGCCCGGTGTTTGAGATGACCTCAGGCATAGCGAGCGTTCCATGCTTTGACTGTGGCAACTTCTTCAGCCCACTCATCCTCCGTGAGCCGGAAATAATCCAACCCCTTGCGTACCAGGAGCGCGACAAACCCACGCCGGGTCAGCCCTAACAGTTCCGCCGCCTTGCCACCGGAAATATGGTCTTCTTGATATAATCCCAGAATGATCAGTTCTCTAGCCTTCTCGGTTGCCTGGGTTTGATTGCCGAGGAGTGCGGCCAGGTCTTTTGAAAAAGGGATATGCAACATCGTCATAGACGTTTCAGACATGGTTGGCTCCTTGCTATTTTTTAGTTTTTCGTATAACGATTAACTTTGCCCTCAGTATATCACGCTTATATACACGGTGCAATGTTGCCGAACCGCGACAAGCCAAGCGATGATTGCTACAAACCAGCGGGGCGATCCTCTATTCCCCAAAGCGCATGGCTTGTTGGGGTGGGTGACAAGGGGAAAGATGTGCGGGGTACAACAAGGCCCTGTCTGCCGCGAAAAACACGCGGCAGACAGGGGCGGGGTTGGTTTTATATGTAGGTGTGTAGGGAATGAAGGTTAGGGGGATATCTATATTTACTGATGTGGAGTATATTCAAGCCAAAGAGCCTAAGAATATTCTTTTTCTACCTGTATTTGCCCTAATCCATCCACGCGCAGAAGTTGAGCAAACTCTTGATCCTTCTTTGCTAACTTGCTCCAACATTGGGCTAAATGGCGAACAGCAGCAGCCGTTTCGACTTCTCCATATCCAAAAGCCACAATGATGATCTTTTCATCAATTTTTAGTCTTTCTACAACTGCTAACTTATGAGACTTGTCAAGCGGTTGAGCAGAAGCTTCTACATCTCTATTCTCCCACTCGAAAAACTTCTTTTGGTTATCATCAAAAGTTAACCAAGGTTGGGTGCGTTGAAGAAAGTAATCGGTGAATTTATTACAAGTCGGGCCACCTATAAGAATCAAACTTCCTGAATCAGGCCATTGCGTCACTTCCAATGGACTGCTTTTGATAACTATATCAGGTATATTTAATGCGCCTAAATCAACACCGAACAATCTTGCCAGAGAGGGTATAAAATCTGGAAACTGCCTGTAGAGAATAGTCCTCAATTCATCGGCTACTTCATATTCTTCTGCAGTTATTACTTTGCGAGTTTTTGTTTTATCATCCTCATGACTCGATATGTATATCTGAATTGGATCTTGATGTACAATCCCAAAGAATCTTCGTATACGTCTGGTCATTAAAGTGTATGGGAGTACAAAAAGAGCGGCAAGAACTATCACAAAAAAGGCATCAGAAATCAAGTTGATGGCAACATTTCCCCAAGCGCAATCCAAAAAGCTGTTACCGAAAACTGACACCACCCAAGTTAGGAACAAAGCCGTTAGTAGGACAATCAGAATTGGTATGTACTTTCTAAGCATCGTTTTCCTCAAAACTAACACCACCCAAGCTATAAGTAAAGCTGCTAACAGAACAATCAGAATTGATATGTACTTTCTAAGCATCGTTTCCCTCACTGATAACTGAATTTCAATAAACTAGCTCCGCCTACTCTCCTGTTCTCATAGTTCAGTTTATGGGAGTACGTGTCGGTGTTGGCGTCTTTGTCGGAACAGCCGGAAACTCAATGCGGTAAATAACCGAGTTCTCATCAAGTATAACTGATCTTCTATCCATTATGCTATTGATCGTAAGGAAAACGATCAGATTGTTATAAGCATTAGTTGTCCATTCAAGAGCGAGTTTCGTCAAACCCGGGCTTATCTCAAAATTTGCTTCCGTATTAAGTACTACAATAGCACCACGCCAGTTTTCATAATTTCCCCAAGCATCAAAAAACTCTTCAGTTGTCAGTGTGAATGTCTGATCCGATGGGTTTTGAAACTCAAAAGTTGTAGTAAATTTACGCCATTTTTCATCTACGCTATAAGAAACATCCTGGAGTGTTAATTCTATTTGTGCATTATCAACGTTCGTGAAAGCAGTTTCTCCCACTTGAATTTGCAACTCATCGGGCAATCGCCCACAACTGTCACCAGATAATGCGCACTTATCTATCAAGAGAAATTCCTGTCCCCAAAACTCCCTTGGAATATGATAATATGCTGGAGTGGGAGTTTGTGTTAAGGTAGGGATAACAGTAGGAGTGGCAGTATTGATTTGAGTAGCTGTTTCTTCCACTTGAATAGTTGGTATTACTTCTGTCGTACGGGTTGAGGTTGGCATTTCAACTTGTCTATGGGTAGGCATAGGTGTATTTGTTGCCTTATAACTGGTGATTGATGTTGGAATAACCGAGTTATCTGTGCTTGGCGTTGGAAGAACGAGTATGAGCACACAACAAGTAATCAGGCAGCAAGAACAAAGAGCTATTACCGATGCAAGCAGGGAAACATTGCGTCCGAATAATGTAATTTGTCTTTTGGTTATTTTCGGCATTCTTTTCTTCACCTCGACTGTACACCGCTGCCCAACGACCGGCGCATCACCCCCACGGTTGCATGGTAACCACCTAAAAATCTAGCTCCAAAGCGGGTTCCCATCCGATTACAGCGGCGTAGCCGCGCGGGATACTTACGTTGATTATGTTGTAATTCCTGGCATAGTTCATTTCTTGGCATCTTTTTCTTCTATTGCCTTTAACTTCGTTTTCGGTAACGAGTCATACCGAGTTTTTATCCTTTGCTTCATTGCTATTTGATCTTCAACAATTTCGTTAATCAATGTAAATAATTCCATCGCTATTTCTGGATTGTCGCGAATGTTTATGACCCCTGGATGAACTGCTTCATTACCTACAATTCTTACAATATCCAGCGCTTGTTGAATATGATCCGGTAATCCCTTTTTCACCAAACTTCGAATATCGTCATTTATATCTTTACCTTTTTCTCCTAACTCCTTACATAGTTTCTGAAGTGCTAAACGTAAAAGAGCAGCAGCACTTCGAGCAGAATATGGAAAAACATCTTGGGCTTCTTCATAATCTTCTCTAATACTGATTGGCATATCCTTGTGTGGTTTTGGTAAAGAATCATTGTAAAGTTCTTCTATAATTTGAGCTAATACTATTTTGTATTCATCTTCGTTACCCCGTGTTGAGGTTACTTCGCGCCAAATTCGAAGTAGTTCATCTTTGTGGGCGATCTCAAGTACCGCAGCTACCGAATTGATCCATTGTAATCTGAAGTCCTCTACGGCTCGCTCGTAACCTATCTCATCATTTCTTTCTTCAACATAAAACTCGTAAAAACCGGAATAGGTAGGAACATTTTCTATAAGCGCTTTTAACTTATCACGTACAGCTTTCATTTATCTTCCTGGTCGGTGCAAAATTAAGCAATATAACTTATTACTAAGTGGAATCCTTTCATACAAACTCTTATTTACGCGGCTCTTTATGGAATAATAACTCATAATATGATCCCGCGCCACATCCTGAATAAGATTATACACTCCTTTCCTGTAATTTCAAATAATATTTACTCACAATCCTAGTTGACACTAATTTGATCCATTCTATATTTTGGCCGTATTCATCCCATATCTCAACCATGTATCGCGCTAAGCCGTTCTCTCATCACGCCCACATTCTGAGACACTATGCCCCACATTGCCTCACACAGACATTTTGTGAGTACATATATGCTGCCGCATTAGTTACTGTTTTGCCAAAAACTAAGCAAAAGCCATGACTGGAACGGCGCGTTTTTGTGCAAAGTTCTGCCGGTGTAACTTGATGCGCTCGATCTCGTATAGTGTTTCGGCGGTAAGATAACGCTCTCCACAATGTGGGCAACTGATAACAGGGATGTTTTCAATAATCAGTAAACTTTCCGCCTTCCCATAACTACGAGTTACGTGCCGTACCCGTACACCTTCTTCGCCGCAAATATCACATTTCATCCATGATTGCCTCACAAATCAGCCCTACATTCTCAGCAAATGTAGGGTTGATTTTCATTAAACCTAGGGCACATAGATTTCAGGTCATTGCGCCCTGTAACGTCAATGGACGCACACTGAAAATTTCATTGGCCGTTAATGGAGCAATAGCCGACTCGGCGACTGTGATTATGGCTATGGTTTCCCCTAACGCGTTGAAGATTTCCAGTGAATAACCATCTTCGCCATCTGTTACGGGATGATAATCTATCACTGTAGCTACATCACCTTTGTGTAAGCCTTTAGTGCTGATATCTTTGGTTAAGACGACATCTTCAAATAATGGATACTTCATGATTTCACCCGTTTATCTGGAAAGATCGTGATCAATTTGGTGACCTGCGTGGCTATTTCCGTCATCCAAATGGTACGGACGTTTAAAGATACACCGTTCGGACCCTGCAATTGACCAGCAATTTCATACATTTGACCAAATTGAGTGCTCTCGGTTGGCACGGCTTCACGGGATAGTATCTGCTGCCGTAAATCAGCTTCCAGTCTGCGCCAATTCGCCAGCGTGTAACCCGCGCGAGCTAACCACTTTGATTTGTCTTTGTTTTTGCGCCAGACCAACAAATATTGCGTCAGTTTCTCCGGTGCAATCCGTGTGTCTTCTGGTAACTTCATTATGTGTTGCCTATCAACGCCATTAAGTAGCCTAAGTTGCCACCTGTAGAGCAGAATGCTTATAGGATGCAGATTAACACAGATTTACATTGAATAATACTCTAATTATAGAGTAAAGTCATGTTCTCGTCAATAACTATTTTCGGTTGCCTGTCTTCCATATCTGTATCTAGCAGGCTAACTTACCCAGGCCGCCGCCCCCGCTTATAACAGGATTAAGAGAATGTTAGGATTAAGATTAAGAAAATCTGAAAATCTCTGCGTTTTTGCATCCTTGCGCCTTTGCGTTAAATGTTTTAGTTTTTAAAGGTCGCCACCACCATGTCCAACACCACATTCTTGCCTTCCACATACATCGCGTACACGGTTTCCTCGGTCAGCGGCACGCGGATATCGGGGATGACGCCGCCGGCACCGTCGGCGTTGGCGTCCATCTGGATGCGCTCGTTGATGTCCGGTGACGCGCCCGCGTAGAAGTTGAAGGACAGGCCCTCCGGCAGGCGATAGAGGTCGCTGGTCATATCGCCCACGGCAAGGAGCCGTGCGTGCCGTAGATGCCCATGACCTGGCCTTGCGGCAGGCGTTGGATGGCTAACTAAGCAAAAGCCGCTACCGGAACGGCGCGTTCTTGTGCAAAGTTCTGCCGGTGTAATTTGATGCGCTCGATCTCGTATAGTGTTTCAGCGGTAAGATAACTCTCCCCACAATGTGAGCAGCTAATAATAGGGATATTTTCAATAATCAGTAAGCTTTCTGCCTTCCCATAACTACGAGTTACGTGCCGCACCCATACACCTTCTTCGCCGCAAATATCACATTTCATCACACTTTCCTTTGTCTCAAACCAGGTAAACTGTAATCAGCACCAATTTGCCTGTAATGCTCAACTTGGTGACTACAATGATCCATTCACCATCGAGGGTGTGTCCCTCTACCAGATATTTCCACTCGTTCGTAACACGATTCTGTTGCCGTTCGATGATGTTGCCGGTGAGTATACCTCGTTCCATATCAAAAATAGTTAACGTATCATCCGCCATTTCTTCTTCGGCATGTAGTGTCATTACATAACCCAAGTTGCTACCTGGGATAAGATGCAATCCATAGATTCCGCGTTATAGTTAACGGTGCGAAAACGATAACTCAACGGGTAGAATCTATGGATACTCATAGTATAGCCGTATTTTGTCTGTGCGGCGATATGTTAAAAGCCTTACATCATCATGAAGACCTGCAATGCCGGATGAGCGATGTGGAAGTGATGACTTGTGCGCTGGTCGCGGTCATGTATTATGGCGGGAACTACGCTGCCGCGTGCAAAATGCGCAAAGCCCATGGGTATATCCCGGCCATGTTAAGTGCGAGTCGCTACAATCGCCAGTTGCAACGTATTCAAGACTGCTTTCTCACGTTGTTTACGGGCTTAAGTGACCATTGGAAAGCGTTGAATGTCGAGTCGGTGTATTGTATAAACTCCTTTCCGATCCCGATGTGTGATAATATTCGTATCCCGCGCGCCCGACTCTACCACGATGCATGCTATCGGGGGTACTGTGCGAGTAAAAAACGGTACTTCTATGGCCTGAAATTGCAGCTGCTGATCACGCATGATGGTCATCCCGTTGAAGTGTTTTTGACGCCTGGCGCGACCGCAGATGTCAGCGCCTTGACCGACTATGCCTTTGACTTGCCGCCCGAGTCCATTGTCTACGCGGACCGCGGCTACAATGATTATGCGCTGGAAGACGAACTCCAGGAGACGGC
This sequence comes from Anaerolineae bacterium, assembly GCA_016931185.1. Classification (GTDB taxonomy): domain Bacteria; phylum Chloroflexota; class Anaerolineae; order B4-G1; family SLSP01; genus JAFGFI01. The sequence continues at coordinate 10,022 of JAFGFI010000057.1, read as the reverse complement.
GGACATTAGCTTACTACCGATGCGCAAGCAAAATTCCAAGCGGCCGCTCCCCGCCTGGCAGCGGTATTTACAGCTGAGGTGGGGCCAATAGTTAACCTAAATCGCGCGGTATGTACGATTGTTAATAAACTGGCCCAATCTCCGTATTTTGTGGGGACGGGCAACTGCCCGCCCCCACAAAATATCCCTTCTTCTTCCGTTAAAAGGTAGTCATGAGTTATTTAATTCCATACCCTAGCGGTTGGAATTAAAGCTAAGGACCAGGCGGGCCACCACCTTGATTAACCGTTGTCACTATATTTGAAATTGTGAAGCTGGTTTCGTTGGTGCCGGGGGTATAGGTTCCGCCCGCGTATAGGCCGTCTGTCTCGGTGTCGGTTGAATTGCCGCCGGTGTAAACTTTGTAAGAAGTGCCATTGGACAGCGCTGGTAAGGAGAACACAACCGCCTGGTAGGTCTTGTTCGGCTCAAAGGTCAGGATGTCGGTCCTATCATTTTGTTCGATGTGGAATAATGTGTTGGCCGCCTTCGTCGCGGAAAATTTGACCAGTACTGAATATTGGGTGGAACTGTTGCTGGGAGCTTGCGCCATCCCGGAACTGCCCGCAGCAACTAGCACGCCACCATTTAGCGCAAAGGTGGTTTGATAATCTAGCGCGCCGTTCCCATTATTGGTCGGCCCGTGAACCAAAATCGTTCCGCCATCCATCGTGATGGCGCCATTCACATCAATACCATCTCCATCCGCATCCACGACGATATAACCACCGTTGAGCTGTAGGTGATAGTTCATGGGATCTTCTACATCGCCAGCGATGTTGATCCCATCGTCACTGGCGACCATGTGGATGGTTCCGTCATTGATCGTGATGTCGGTGCTTTCAATGCCTTCGTAGCACGTGGTAATGTTAATCTCACCGCCGTTAATTACCAGGGCGGTCTCGCCGTGGATAGCGTCATCGGACGAGGCCAACGTCAGGTTGCCGTCATCAATGGTCAAGCTGGCATTGGAATGGACTGCATCATCCGCCGAATTGATGGTGAAGGTTCCCGTTACAATCGCCAGATGGACATCGGCTTTCAGACCTTTGGCCGTATCGGTGGTAATATAAGCGCTACCACCGCCGGGGGTAATGTCAAACGTGCCTCCGGTGACTGTGAGATAAGTGTCCGCCTGGACGCCGTCCGCCGCCGAAGTGAATGTTAAATCGCCGCCCTCAATGAGCACGCTGCCACCGGAATGGATCGTGTCATCCGCTGTATCAAGGTCGAAACTACCGTTGTAGATGACGATACCAGCATCGGCTTTTAGGCCTTTAGCGGTGTCAGTGGTGACCTGCGTGCTGCCGCCGCCAGTAGTAATGTCAAATGTGCCATGGGTGACCGTAAGGTAGGTCGCAGCTTGAATTCCGTCTGCGAAGGCGGTAATCGTTAATGTGCCGCCCTCAATGATCATACTGCCATCAGACTGGATCGCGTCGTCCGCCGTATCGAGGGTGAAGTCACCGTTGTAGATGGTGATACCGAGGTTGGCTTTTAAGCCTTTGGCGCTGTCAGCGGTGGCTTGGGTGCTACCGCCGCCAGCGGTAATATTAAATGTGCCCCCGGTGACCGTGATATAGGTCTCTGCCTGAATACCGTCTGCGAAGGCGGTGATATTCAATGTCCCGTCCTCAATGGAAATGTAGCCCTTATCTGCATCTTCGTCATTGTTGGATTTCAGGCCATCATTGCCTGCGTTGACGGTGATGGTACCCTCTTTGATTTCGATAGAGTCCTTGCCCCTGATAGCGTCGTTCACGGCGTTGACGGTGATGATGCCATCCTTGATTTTTAGATCGTCTTTGCTGGCGATGCCGTTGTTGTAATTGGCGTTGACGGTCAACGCTCCACTCCCGTCAATAACGAGATCGTCTTTGCTGAATAGTGTGGCGTCGGGTTCGTCCTCTTCCGAATCTGGGAAGACATAGGCGGTACCATCAGTGAGCGTATTTTCGGTTCCGTCGGCCAACGTGATCTTGGCTTTGTCGGCGCTGCTCACGAAAATGGGCGCGCTCGTAGTATTCGTAATGTTCACACCATGCAAAACCAGTTCGACGGTTTCCTCATCCTCTGAGTCAATCACGATTTGGCCATCATCCAGAGTGCCGATAACGTCATAAGTGCCAGCAGCCGTGATGGTGATGACACTGCCGTTAATCGTAGCGCCGCTACCATAGTAGGTAATCGCATTACCTTCCAATACAATGTAAGTTGTAAGTGGTTCACTTGAGCCAATGTCATCTCCCCTCACCAGGGGCAGCCAGGCGGTGTAGTCCATCACTTGCTGCTCAACAGGGGCAGTTGTGCTTTGGCTTGCCACGATCCCACTGACCGATTGCGCGGCCAGCGTCTTGTCTGTGAATGCCAATGCGCTGCTTAACCCGATAATAAGGGCCAGAAGCAGAGCCATCATCAGACTAACGTCATAAATTTTCTTCATATCGCCTTACTCCTTTTAAAGCCTATTTTTAATTTAAATCGCCGGATATATGTAAGGTATCTTTGTAAACTCTTATATAGGCGACCTCCTTTCGGTTTTCGTTAAGCGAGATTTTTGTATTGCGGCAAGGTTTCTAGACCTTGTTTGTTAGATTGTACAAAGCAATTCTGAAAGGAAACTAGGAGTTTGCTGAATAAATGCTGAGAATCGGAACCTTAACTTTCGACATCGCGCGTTGTTTTCACGGCAAGGCCATGCTATACTTGCCGTATGGAGATGACCCTATTGAGGAGATGAGAATGAATACAAACGATAACGTTTATTCCAACACGGATGAAGAATATCACGAAATTTGCGAGTTTCTCAATAGATTATCAACCAAAGCCCCATTTATGCTTTGGGAATCTGGGCGGATGAATTTCTGGCGGTACAATATCCATGCCAACAAAGAACGTGATGCACGGTTTTTCAAAGACAATGTTCATGTCTGGCGATCAGATACCCAGGAGATCGTGGGTATCTGCATCTCAGAATATGGCAACAATGACTTATTTATCGAAGTTCTGCCTGAGTACAATGGTGTCTATCCCGATATTTTCCGTTGGATAAACCATACCTGGGCAACTACGCGGGCCGCTATCGAAGTCGATGTATTCAGCGAGGATGTACAAAAGATTCAAAAGTTGGGAGTACAGGGATTCTCCTTTAAGTGTCACTTTGAAAACAAAAGAACCTATGATCTGGAGCAGAGCGATCTTAGATATACCCTGGAAGAGGGATTCACGATCCAGGCGTTTTCCGAATCGCTTGATTTTGCGAGCAGGGTAGCATTGGTGCAGAGTGCCTTCGATAATCCCAAGTATATGGAAAGCAATCTGAGAGGTTTGATGGCATCGCCTGACTACATTGATGAATATAACCTGGTGGTTGTAGCGCCTGACAAGCAACACGTAGCGTATTGCATCGGGTGGCATGAACAAACCACAGAACACCGTGGGTATATAGAACCCGTTGGAACCCATGCCGCGTATCGTCGCCGGGGCTTTGCCAAAGCCATTATTAAAGAATGTTTTGCGCGTATGAAAGCCAATGGTATTCACACTGTGGAAATCGCGTCCCGCGCAGAACCCGCCGTTTCCAACTACCTCTATGATTCGCTAGCGCCACAAACCAAAAGAGAAGTACATAAGTATGTGAAAAAGGTATCAGCATGAATTCCATTCATAGTTTATGTTTGCTAATCCCCCCCTCCCACGAAGCGGGAGGGGGGTGAGGAAGGGCCAAAACTCGTATTCTTTCTAAGCGCTTCCGCTTGGAAATCTACTCTTCCAAATTTCGATCCACTAAATTTGATAAATCCCCGCGCTCACTCCCGGCAGCACGATCTTCCATCCTTCCTCTGTACGTGTCAGGCCGCCCTCGACGCCCCATATTGTGTCCGGTATCTGCTGTGTTGTGGATAGTGCGTTAGCCGGCAAGTCCACTTCCACCGGACGGTCGGCGGGGTTGATCACCACCACCATCCGTTCGTCACCAGCATGGCGTAAGAAGGCGAAAGGATAACGTCCCGGTTTGGCATACACAACCTCATACTCACTGCGGTTGCCCAACGCCGGGTGTGCCAACCGGATCTGTGTCAGCGTGCGGATCAAATTTAAGAGCGATTCGGGGTCCTGTTCCTGGTCGGTGACTGTGCGGCTGTCCAACTCTGCCTCAACCGGTAGATAAAGCTGCTGGGCGTCAGCGGTTGAGAACCCCGCGTTCTGCTCGTGGCTCCATTGCATCGGCGTGCGCACTTGGGTGCGCATATAACCGCCCTCCTTTGAAGGTAATCCCGGTATACCCACCATGCCGATTTCGTCGCCATAGTAAATCTTGGGCACGCCGGGCATAGTCAGTAGGAAAACGAATGCCAGTTTCAGATCGCGGAAGGTGCGGCCTTGCCCCAAGCGTGGCACAACATCGTGATTGCCGGAGAACATACAGATATAGCCCGCTTTGCGTGTGGCTTCGTAACGCATTTGGTACTCGTTGACGAACTCCATGATATTGCCCAGCCCCTCGGCATCGAAAAAGCTGAATCCACCGCCACCCATGCCCATCATCCCGTACTGCTTGCGAAACAGAGAGGTTACACCCCCACCGCCAAAGCCCAAATAGAAATCAATATGGAATCCGGCCTTGAGTGCCCGGTCTGGGCGGCCCCATTCCGAGATCAGCACTGCTTCCGGGTAATCCTGATCCAGCCACGCGCGAATTTCGCGCCATAGTTGGATCGTCGCGCGCGAACCGGGATCTTCTTTGACCAGTGAAGCGGCCATATCTACCCGGAAGCCGGACGCCCCCATGTCCAGCCAGAATTTTATGATCTTGCGCAGTTCGGCTCGCACTGCCTTTGGACCGGGCGCATCCACTGCCTGCTGCCAGGGCTGATCGGGATCGGGATTGGCGCAGCCATAGTTGAGTGCCGGTTGGAAGGGGAAGAAGTTGGGTAGATAGCCGCCCATACGCTCGGACATGCCGGCGATGAAGTGATGGTGCGATCCCGACCGCCTCCAGTTGAACAGGTCGGTGGTCCAGATATACCAGTCAGAATATTTATTGCGTTCGTGTTTTGCCGACTGCTTGAACCATTCACACTCCACTGAAGTGTGCCCGGCTACCAGATCCAGCACCACCCGGATGCCGCGCTTTTTCGCCTTCTCGAACAGGCGGCGCAGGTCTTCGTTGGTGCCATAGCGTGGTGCGACTTTGTAGAAATCGGCAACATCGTACCCGGCATCGCCAAAGGGCGACTCAAAGCACGGGTTTAGCCAGATGACATTGGCCCCCAGCGACTTGACATAATCCAGTTTGGCGATTACGCCCGGCAGATCGCCAATGCCATCGCCATTCGTGTCATAGAACGATTGGGGATAGATTTCGTAAATGATGGCCTTTTCCAGCCATTCAGGGTTATGAAATTCAGACTGTAATTCTTCAGTATTTGTAGAAAAAATCGGAAACATATCACACTCCTTTTAATGTAATTTGTACTTTAAATTATCCATCAATATGAACCTAAAGAAATCAAAGGGCGACGCAAGTAGCTACGTTTTGCACTGGGTGATGCACTACTTGTGGAGGACTCCTGTCTGTAGATACAGAGTAAGAGTTGGGTTGTGCTATCATAAATCTTACCTGTTAGCAGAATACCTTGAACAAAAACGCTTTGAATGCTTGTGTATAAGGTTGTGGTTCGGCATAGCGGATGTGGTGTCCCACGCCGGGGATGTGTACACGTTCTACCTGCGGGGTCAGCGATTTCGCGATATCAAAAACCCCGTCGGTGACGATAGCGCCCAATTCTGGATCTCCGGTGAATATCAACACCGGACACGATACACCGGGTAATGATTCCTGCCAGGTTGCTAGATCCAGTTTGACCCCCTTGAAAACATTGAAGTTCAATTCCAGTTTGGCGCGGAAGAATAACGCACACGTCCCCGCTTCCCAGTTGGGATGCTCTGTCTCACAGGCTGCAATGCCCTCCTCCAACGATTGCTTTTTGAAAGCTTCGAACTGTTCTTGCCACCCTTTGCGATCATGGCGTGGAGGGCTTGCTTTGGGATCCATCCACGGGGGATCTTCAAGGATTAAGCCGCGCAGCAGATGCGGGTACTTGGCTGCGAATACTTGCGTATATTGTGCTCCCATCGAATGACCCGCCACTACTGGTTTATCCAGTCCCAGCGCCTCAATAAAGCCCGCCAGGTCAGCAGCTCTCGTCTCAGCATCGTTGCCACTCGCTGGTGCGGACGATTGCCCGTGGCAGCGGGCATCGATCATAGAGACATCATAGTCCTCCTCCAGCGACTTCGCCAGCGAAGTCCAACACGCGCCGTTGTCGCTAAAGCCGTGGCATAGGACGACCGGTGGTTTATCCCCGCCAGTGCGCATATAGTGCATCGTAATGCCGTTAGTTTCGACAAATTCATCTGTCCAGTTTGTCATTGTGTACCTCCATATCATGAGTTTATCAACTGCTTCAAGTGCTGTGCTATGATATTATATAACTCATCCGTCACTGCGACCAGTGCAATTTTTCCCCTGCTCTGCGGGGAATGAGGAGAGAATTTTGGGGTATTTTTCTGCCAAGTACATGTATTCGATAGCATGCCCCCCAATCGCTTTGCATTAAATTTCAAGAGCGTACTTGTGCTATAATGAAAGCATAAGCTCGCTAATAGGGGGGAGATTATGATATTAGAAGATATCTTGCGGGATATTCATGGCCTGGATGCAAAATTACAGGAACTAGAACAGACCTATAGTTTGCTTTCAGAAGATATGTATACCCTTTATCGCCTGGGGGAGTTGGAACAAAGCCGTGATCTGATCCGTTGGGTAGGCTATTATGAGCTACGTCAGGAACGTCAACGCGCCTATACTGTTGCGTTGCGGGAGAGATTGTTAGTGTGGCGCAATCAAACCGGACAGCCAGTCCCTTTACGCCCCGGGTTAGCACCTGTGGGAGTATAACATGCTTCCCGATTTTGAGGCTTACTGCAATCTGATCGCCAATCTCCCCAATCAGTCTCCCTATATCCAACGATCTATATTATCTGCATATACCATTAGCGCACTTACGGCAGAAGTTGAAGGGCAAATCATTTTTGGCGATCATTATGTTCTGGATGTATGGGAACTTCTTGACCTTGTCACACAAACTATTTATCGCTACAGTTATGAATTGCGCTGTGGGACTGAGATTATCTGGTGGTATGATCCACAAGAGCATCCCAATGATCCTACATTAACCAGTACACATCCACATCATAAACATGTCTCTCCGGATATTAAACATCACCGCATTCCGGCGCCAGGAATTTCGTTTGAGGAACCCAATTTGCCTTTCTTGATCCGTGAAGTGGAGAAACTGTTATAAGAGACTGGACTCTGGTAAAAAAAGGGCGCGGTCGAACTCGACCGCGCCCTTTTTTGTTGTCAATAACCTGAACCAAACCTTGATGGTTCCTGAATCTTTTCTTAACAAATGGTTAATATCCTGTTAACATAAAACAGGAGGCCAATGGAGCCAGAAAATATCCTGTTTATGCAATGTATTGATGAACGACAATAGTTGTAAGACCGGGTATTTATTAGTTTTCCGGAAGCTTGAATCCAAAAAGGAGAATGATAAAATGAAAAGGATAATCGCTTTACTAGTACTAATCACGTTATTTGTTTCGCTGACCGCTTGTTCAGGGTATACAACCGCCACTACGACAGCAACTGAGGCGACAGGTAGCGGTACTGCCTTCCAGTCAGCCGCCACTCTTGTGGAAGAGACTGCCACGATTGTCACTACGCAACAAACATCAGAGATTACGGTAGTGCCAGTATCCGTAGAATATGACGACGACGATCTGGAAACCGGCACGAGTAGCGTTGCCGCGACTACCATTCAACTGGATGGCGATACGATCAGCTTCGACGGCAGTGGGGTTACCGTTGATGGCACTATTGTCACCATCACATCCGCCGGAACCTACGACATCAGCGGTACTCTGAACGATGGGCAAATCATCGTGGATACGGAGGACGAGGAAACAGTTGTGCTTGTGTTGAACGGCGTGGATATTACTTGTGCTACCGGCGCCCCTATCTACATCAGCAACGCGGAAAAAACCGTGATCACACTTGCTGATGGCACCGAAAACTATATCACTGATGGAGCGGCTTACATCTTTGAGGATGCCGAGACAGACGAGCCTAATGCGGCGATCTTCAGTAAGGATGATCTCACCCTAAACGGTGACGGAGTACTCACCGTCACCGCCAACTACAATAAAGGTATCGTCAGCAAAGATGATCTGAAGATCACCGGTGGCAATATTACGGTGAACGCCGTCAACGATGGTATCAAAGGCAAGGATTCCATCGCCGTGCTGGATGGGACAATTACCATAGTCTCGGGCAGCGACGGGCTGCAGACCATCAATGTCGAAGATGCGGAAAAGGGCTACATCGTTATAGAAGGCGGTACGCTGAACATCACGGCCGGGCTGGATGCGATTCAGGCGGGGACCAGCTTGCTGGTCAGCGGGGGCGACCTCACGCTGGTGTCTGGGGTAGGCCAGGGCAATACTGTCGCCGACAGTGCCAGGGGATTGCAAGCCGGCGTGGATCTCACCATTACCGGCGGTAGCTTGACCATCGACGCGAGTGACGACACAATTCATTCCAATAACACGCTTACCATTGACGGCGGCAATATTGTCCTTGCTTCCAGCGATGATGGCATTCATGCAGATGCGTCCCTGGTCATCAACGGTGGCGAGGTGAATGTCACTCAATCGTATGAAGGTCTCGAAAGTGCCGTGATCATTATCAACGATGGTACCGTACACGTTGTATCCAGTGATGATGGCATCAACGTGAGCGATGGCTCAAGTGGTGAGATGATGGGTGGCCCAATGGAAAGTGCTTCTGCCGCAAACTACCTGGAAATCAACGGTGGTTATGTCTACGTGGATGCTGGCGGCGATGGCTTGGATTCCAACGGCGTAGGCACGCTCAACGCTGGTGTCGTTATCGTCAACGGTCCCACAAATAGCGGGAACGGTTCGCTGGACGTTAACGGGATGCTGGAGATCAACGGTGGTTTTCTCGTCGCTGTGGGCAGCGCGGGGATGGCGCAGTCGCCCAGCACCGCATCAACGCAATATTCCGCGTTGATTACCTTGCCATCGATGCTGCAGGCGGGCAATGTGGTACACATCGAACGTGACAACGGGGAGGAGATTCTGACTTTTATGCCGACAAAAGCATACAAGACCATCGTCATCTCTTCACCCGAACTTGAGAATGGTGCTACCTACGTCGTTTACACAGGCGGACAGGCGACTGGAACTGTGACCGACGGCTTGTATACGGATGGCACGTATTCGGCAGGCACGCAAGCTTCCAGCTTTACGATTGCCGGCATTGTCACCGGTGAGAGTATGGGGATGGGCGGGCATGGTGGTCGTCGTGGGCGGCCATAAGATAAGTTCGTAGTCACGCTTTCCAAAGCACATTCTAGTCGAGTTCAAACTATTGGCAAATGGTACAGGAGAAGTTAGATATGTGCTATTTGCCAATTATTTTTTAATCATCAGGAGGACTCATGTTCTATGTTCTGCAAGTTTTAGGGGGTATGGCGCTATTTCTCTTTGGCGTTGATAAACTCAGCGATGGGATGGAAAAGCTCGCCGGTAATCAAATTCAGGAGTGGTTGGATCGGTTGACTAACCGGCCTATCAAAGGGGCAATCTTCGGTGCTGTGGCGACGGCCTTGATTCAAAGCAGCAGTTTGTTGATGGTAACGATGATTGGCTTGATCAACGCTAATTTGATGACGTTGGAGCAAGCGGTCGGTGTGATGATGGGACAGGAAATTGGCACGACGCTTACCGCTCAGATTGTGGCGTTTAAACTAATACACCGAGGCTTAAATAAGCCTATAGTTTAAGCGGCCAGGGCTTTGCCTTGATAAGTCCACCTGAAGGGTTTGGCC
>JAFGFI010000056.1 GCA_016931185.1 Anaerolineae bacterium | reverse complement strand
CCGTGGTCGTGCCCTACAACGTGCGGCTGACACAGAGCCTGCTCGATATCTTTGGCGAAAGGCTGGCGTGGCTGTCGCGGGGGCAGGTTGTCGCCAACACGTCAATGAGCTATGGGGCGCGCAATCCCAGCGCGCTCATCGTGCCCGCGCTGGCGCAGGTCAATGGACTAGAGATTTCACATTCTAATTCATCCTATTAGAGGTTCATCAAAGAGTAAGCGCCCGAACAAGCGCCCCGGGGACGGGGATTAGAGCGTAATACACGGTACCGAAACGAGTCGCAGTGGACCTAAACGCACTTCTGACAGCACGTGGGCCTTGCACAGGCGCCGAACTGTTGGCTCTGTCCAATATGGGGGTCTTTCCCCTCTGGCAGGCATGCCGCACGCAGCCGGACATCGTGATGCGGCATGCCAGCCGTCGATATTTGCGCCTCGACAAAAGGATCGCGGGCTACGCACGCCTTTCCCCTTCTATCCGTCGCGAGTTTCTCACCTACACAATCGTCGGAACAAGTGAGCAGTCAGAAGAAATCATTGCGCGTTGCTTGGAACTACAACAGGAATTTGTGCGCATCAGCCAGTACAAACACGAGTTCATCCGGGATGTGATCCAACGTGTTGTTGAATATAACCCCAATCGAGAGCGCCTGCGAGACCATCTTTGTTGTATGATCGCCGGGGACGTGACCTACGGTATGGCTCACACCGTAGAACGCCCTGAACTGAGCACCGGACGGCCTGTGCGTGGTTCCGACCTCGATGTCATCATTGTCGCAGACGAGCATCTGACCACCGCGGAACACACGGCGTTTGATGAAGCGCTCTATCGGGAAAAATGGAACATGCTGGTCCTCCCGCAAATCCGGGAAGAGATCGACTATATCATCAAGGATGTGGCCAAAGTTATGACCCAATTGCAGTTCGATAGTTTCCGGCACATGGTCGCGTGCAAGATTCTGCACGAGAGCGAATTCTTGTACGGCAATGCGGAACTCTTTATACGCATCAAGCATCTTGTCAACGCGTTTGGCATAGCTGAAAAATTAGCGCGTATGGAAGATAAGGCTATAAAAGACCGGGAGACTGTTGAAAGGCAACTGGTCGGCCAATCTACAACGGAACAAATACAGACCTGGCAGCCCTTGTTTTTCACCAGCGAAGAACGGGAAGAAATCCACTGAGCACATAGTTTACGCCGCAAGATTGCCGACCACGAATTTATCACGAAGAGACGAAAGAACGCGCCCACCCCCGGGGACGGGGCGATGCGCGTTAAATGCGATAGCCCTATCCCAACCTACTGTTTTTGTTTCTGTAGAGTTGGTCTATAATGGTCTTAGACTATCGATAAGGACAAACACATCACAAGGAGGTCATGATGCAATACCGAGATTTGGGCAAGACCGGATGGAAAGTGTCCGCGATTAGTTTTGGGGCGTGGGCCATCGGGGGAACGTGGGGCAAGGTGCAAGATAGCGAATCCCTGGCAGCGCTGCATCGCGCAGTAGATTTGGGCGTCAACTTCTTCGATACCGCCGACGTCTACGGCGATGGACGCAGCGAGCGACTAATCGGCCAACTGCGCAAACAACGCCGTGAAACCATTTACATCGCCACGAAAGCTGGACGACGCCTGAATCCTCATGTCACCGAGGGGTACAACCGCGAAAATCTTACTGCTTTCGTCGAGCGCAGCCTTAAGAATCTGGATACCGAGGCCATCGATCTGCTGCAACTCCATTGCCCGCCCACGCCGGTGTTTTATATGCCGGAGGTCTTCGGCGTGCTCGATGACCTGGTTGCCACCGGAAAACTACGTCACTATGGCGTGAGCGTCGAAAAAGTCGAAGAAGCGCTCAAAGCCATTGAGTATCCGAACGTAAAGACAGTGCAGATTATCTTCAACATGTTTCGCCATCGGCCCTCCGAGCTATTCTTCGAGCAAGCGCAAAAACGCAACGTCGGCATTCTGGCGCGCGTGCCGCTGGCCTCCGGGATGCTTACCGGCAAGATGAAGCCGGATAGCCAATTTACGCCCGATGATCACCGGGCATTCAATCGCGATGGCGCGGCCTTCGACCGGGGCGAGACTTTCTCCGGGGTAGATTATGCAGTGGCGTTGCAAGCTGTGGATGAACTTATGGCCATCCGCCCGGAAGGAATGAGCCTGGTACAGTTCGCGTTGCGCTGGATTCTGATGTTCAACGCGGTGACGTGCGCCATCCCGGGCGCAAAGCGCCCTTCACAAGCCGAGGAAAACGTCGCTGCCGCTAGTATGCCGCCATTGTCAGACCAGGTAATGGCAGAAGTGCAGCGAATCTACAATCAGCACATCCGCGAGCTGGTCCATCACTATTGGTAAACCAACGGAGAACGGGAAATAAGCCTCTGCGGCTAAAGTGAAAGTGTAGGGCTATGCGGAGCAAATTTGCTACACTGCGTGCAAAAATTATCGGCAGCATTATCGCCGCAACAGCAGTCATTCTGCTGTTGCTCTATCTTCCACTGCGCCAGATCCTGATCAAGAGCTACTCCGGCCTGGAAAAACAAACTGTGTCCAGCAACGTCCAGCGCGTGCTGAACCAAATCACCAACACGATCCAGGAATTAACAATGACCGCCGCAGACTATGCCAGTTGGGATGACACTTATACCCACATGGAAACGTTCGACCAGGCTTATATCGACTCCAACTACATCGATACCACCTACATCAACAACCGGCTTAATGTTATTATGTTGGTCGACACATCCGGGGGAATCGTCTATGCAGACGCTTACGATTTCAACGAGGAAACCCCTACTTCAATCCCGGAACAGCTCCTTACACTGGACCCCGATGATCGCCTGTTAACCCCCATCTACTCAGGAGAAAGTGTGGAGGGGCTTCTCATCGCGGGAAACCGGCCCATGTTTGTCGCGTCGCAACCGATTCTCACGAGCAATTCAGAAGGTCCCCCTCATGGCGCGTTAATCATGGCGCGTTTCCTGGACGGCTCCATGGTTGCACGCCTTGGCGCAACCGTTCAACTGTCTTTAAAAGTAACTCACATAGCAGACCCGGCGCTTGACCCACAAACGCAGGCGGCCCGCGATACGATGCTAACAACAGACGTCACTCTGTTGGTCAAGTCCGAGGAGCAACAAACTATCGCCGGTTACGCAATCGTAAACGATATTTACGACAATCCAGCCATCATCCTACGCATCGATAGCGACAGAGAAATCTACGCACAGGGCAGAATTACTTTGACTTACCTCGGCTCTGCCATGTTGTTCGTAGGCATAGCATTCAACGTGACGATGTGGTGGTTGCTGGGGCGATTGGTGCTCACGCGTATGAACAACTTTCGCGCCAACGTCACCCAAATTGGCGTTCTGGGCAGCATCGGCGATTTCTCCAGTCGTGTGCCCGTAGAAGGCGGAGATGAACTCTCCCAACTCGGTACCACGATCAATGTCATGTTAGGCAATCTGGAAAAGTACCAGAAAGAGCTGTTGATCCAAAAACAACGCTT
>JAFGFI010000055.1 GCA_016931185.1 Anaerolineae bacterium | reverse complement strand
GTACCTATTCCCTGGCGCGGCTGTGGGCGACGCTCGTAGAGGGGGATCCCGTGTGTCTGACAGCGTGGGCCGACCCGGAGGCTGTGGAGATGTTGGGGGCATCGTTGGCCAAAGCCGGGCGGTTGGCGTTTGAGGGATAATGCGTTGGATTATGGTATAATCTTGTTTTTGTGTGGAGGCGCAGGTGACGGCGCGCAGTAAATTATACCGGTTAGAGGGAATTGTGCTGGCCCGGCGCGATCACGGGGAAGCAGATCGCGTGGTCGTGATGCTGACGCCGGAGATGCGGGTTGACTTGCTGGCGAAGGGAATTCGCAAGCCGCGCTCGCGCAAAGCCGGTCACCTGGAAATGTTTAGCCAGGTCCAGGTTTTGATCTCGCGTGTACAGGGATCGTGGGATATTATCAGCCAGGCGGATGCGGTGAAGGTGCGCCAGTATTTGCTCTCTGATTTTGAGCGGGGTACATACGCGCGTTATATCGCGGAACTTGTTTTGCGCTTTTTCGAGGGTGAGACGGAGATGCCGCTTTACAATTTGGTGAGTGATACCCTTGACCGCCTGGACGCGGGGGATGAACCGGCACGCCTGGCGCGTTGGTATGAGACACAATTGCTAGAACTGGCCGGATTTCGTCCAGAATGGGGAACGTGTGTGGGAGAACGTAAAGGACAGCTCTGTTTTTCTCCCCTCCATCCACGACCTGAGGATGAACGCACTTATGGCGTGGACCCGGAGCGGGGAGGTGCATTGTGCCCGGATTGTTTTATTGTAGGTTCGGGCAATGCGGAGGTGCGCGCGTTGTCGCCTGGCGCGCTTTCATGGTTGCAGGCATTGCAGCGTCACCCTTATGCAGAACTGGCAAGTTTGCCCCTATCACCGGCCCGCGCCAACGAATTGGCCCGTGTATTAGAATATTACATCGCCTATCACCTGGAACGGCGTCCATCAGTGTTACGAATGTTAAAATAACGTGAGTTGCTACCTTGTGATAACGGAAGAGAAAAGGGTGTTTTTTTCCTTTTCTTTTTCGCCCCTTACAGGGCGAAAAAGAAAAATTCACGTGATAGATAGCAACTTAGGTTAAAATAAAGAATATCTATTTGAAGCTTTTTTTTTCTGGGAGGGTTCAAATTTTTACACTTTATGCCCTATCAACCGTAAAAGCGTAAAGATAAAGAGCAGGGTTCGGAAATCTTGCTTTTTCTAATTTCTAATTTTCGAGGGAGACATAATGAGCCAAAGTTATTTTTTCGCCCCTGAACGTTGGGCGACATCCCGTTTTATCGTGCGCTGTTACCGGCCCGGAGATGGCCCCCTGTTGGCCGATGCGGTCAACACATCTTATGAGCATTTGAAGTCTTTTATGGTGTGGGCGCAGCCGCATACCTCGCTGGAGGATGCCGAACAATTGGTGCGTCGCTGGCGCGCGCGTTATCTGATGAACAGTGAGTTTGTCCTGGGCATTTTTAGCTCGGATGAACGGCGCTTGCTAGGTAGTTCTGGGTTCCATTTGCGAGAAGAGGGGCTGGAGAACCGGGCTGCCGAGATCGGTATGTGGATTCGCGCGGATGCTGCCGGGCAGGGCTTGGGAACGGCAGTATTACAGGCAATGTTGCACTGGGGCTTTACCGTGTGGCCGTGGGAGCGATTAGTTTGGCGGTGCAACTGCCGTAACGACGCCAGCCGCCGCACTGCCGAAAAGGGTGGGATGATGTTGGAGGGCACATTTCGCGCCTATGAACGCCGTTCTGATGGCAAGCGCGATGATTTCTTCTACTTCTCCGCTCTGCGGGAAGAGTGGCACATGGCGAATGACGAATAGCGAATAGCGAATGACGAATAGCGAATGACGAATGATGAATAGCGAATGACGAATAGCGAATAGCGCATGACGCATGACGCATGACGCATGACGAATAGCGCGTGACGCATACCGTAATTTTATTCAACCGAGGGGATAAGAATACAATGTTGACGTTTCAGGAAGCAATTTTACGTTTGCAGCGTTTCTGGGCCGACCAGGGCGCGTTGATTTGGCAGCCATATAGTGAGAAAGTGGGAGCGGGAACGATGAATCCGGCCACGGTATTGCGGGTCTTGGGGCCGGAACCGTGGAATGTGGGCTATGTGGAGCCTTCGTTCCGCCCCGATGATGGGCGATATGGGGATAACCCTAACCGGATGCAGATGCATACCCAGTACCAGGTCATTCTTAAACCCGATCCCGGCGATCCCCAGGAGCGGTATCTCAAGAGCCTGGAAGCCCTGGGCATCCGCCGCAATGAGCACGACATCCGCTTTGTGGAGGATAACTGGGAAAGTCCCGCGTTGGGCGCCTGGGGACTGGGATGGGAAGTCTGGCTAGATGGGCAGGAGATCACCCAGTTTACCTATTTCCAGCAGGCCGGGAGCATTAACCTGGATATTCCGTGTGTGGAGATTACCTACGGCCTGGAGCGCATCGTGATGTATTTGCAAGGCGCGCGCTCGGTGTGGGATGTGGCCTGGGATGAGCATCATACATACGGCGAGATTTTACGCGATCAAGAAGTGGATTATTGCCGGTACGATTTTGAGTTGGCCGATGTTGATCGTCTGTTGGCCCTCTACGATCTCTCAGAACAGGAAGCCGGCCTCTGCCTGGCGCAGGGTTTAGTAGTGCCGGCCCTGGATGCCGTGTTGCGCTGTTCTCATACCTTTAACTTGCTGGATGCGCGGGGCACGGTGGGAGTGACCGAGCGCGCCGTTTATTTCAAACGGATGCGCGCGCTGGCCCGGCGTGTAGCAGAAGCGTTCCTGGCGCAGCGCGAGCAGGCCGGCTTCCCCTGGCTGGATCGTCCCGGCTTGAGCGCAGCGCCGGTAGCTCAAGGATCATTGATGCACTTGCCGTTGCAGGAGAAGACGGCGGCTTCTGCTCCAAGCTCTGCCACGGGATGCGCGCCTTTTATGTTTGAGATCGGCACAGAAGAATTACCCGCCGGTGATTTGAGCTATGCCGTAGCACAACTGCGCGACCTTGTACCCGCGTCACTCTCAGCGGCACACTTGACCCACGGCGATGTCCAGGTGTGGGGTACCCCGCGTCGCCTGGTGGTTTTTATCGCCGATCTGTTACTTCAGCAACCGGATGGCACGCGCGTGGTGAAAGGGCCTCCGGCCCACGCGGCCTTCGATAAGGATGGACATCCCACCCGCGCCGCCCAGGGATTTGCCCGCGCGAGGGGTGTGGACGTGACCGATTTACAGGTGCAGGAGATGGATGGAGGCGAATATGTCGTTGCCCGCCAATATATCCCCGGTCGCTCCGCCGCCGAGGTATTGGCCGAACTGCTGCCTGCCTGGATCGCCGGGCTGCGTTTCGGGCGCGTGATGCGCTGGAATACAACCGGTATCGCCTTCAGCCGCCCGATCCGTTGGCTGGTTGCGCTCCTGGGTGAGCAAGAGGTATCCTTTACGTATGCCGGGTTGGAAAGTGGGCGCGTCACGCGCGGCCCACGCCCGGCGGGATCACCTGAGGTCGCGTTAGCTTCGGCCGCGAGTTATGTGTCCACGTTGGCGGCCTACAATGTGATCGTGGATGTAGAAGCGCGCCAGGCCGAGATTCTGCGCCAGGCGCAAGGGGTAGCGGCAGAGGTCGGCGGCACGATCCCTGACGATCCCGCGTTGTTGGAAGAGGTTGCCAACCTGGTCGAGACGCCGACCGCGCTGCTTGGGTCCTTTGAGAAGCGGTATCTGACGTTGCCCCAGGATGTACTCATTGCTGTGATGAAAAAGCACCAGCGATATTTCCCGGTACTGGATGGGCGGGGGCGCATTATGCCCTATTTTGTCACCATCCGTAACGGCGGCAGTGAGCATCTGGATCTGGTAACGCAGGGAAACGCGGACGTGATCCGCGCCCGGTATGCTGATGCTGCTTACTTTTACAATCAGGATAGTCGCCGCCCGTTGGAGACTTACCGTGAGAAGCTGGCGACGTTGACGTTCCAGGCGGAGTTAGGCTCAATGTTGGATAAATCGCTGCGGCTGGATGTGTTCGCGCCGTGGGTGGGTGTTAAACTCGGACTCCCGGCGTTGGAATTGGACGTGCTTAAGCGCGCCGCGTATCTGTGCAAGGCCGATCTGGCAACAAGCATGGTCGTGGAGATGACCAGTTTGCAGGGTATCATGGGCCGCGAGTATGCTAAACGTTCCGGGGAATCGGAGGCGGTGGCCCAGGCTATCTTTGAGCATTATCTGCCCCGTTCGGCGGGCGACCGGTTACCACAGAGTCCGGCGGGTGTTGCGCTCGCGCTGGCCGACCGTTTGGATAGCATTGCGGGCCTGTTCGCTGTGGGCCTCGCGCCAACCGGATCGGCGGACCCCTATGGCTTGCGCCGGGCCGCGTTGGG
>JAFGFI010000054.1 GCA_016931185.1 Anaerolineae bacterium | reverse complement strand
AGGGCTATCGCATTTGGATCTTCCAGGAAGCTGTGAGTCCCTTACACAGGCTAAATACGTGGGATGGACGCCGGTTTGCTGCATGCTCAAGCGGTTCTAAGCTTCCTGGAAGGTTAAAGCAGCCCAAATGCGATAGCCCTAAATTCCCTTGTGCCAAGTTAGACTCGCGGAATATGGTATAATCTCGCCGACAACGGAAGCAGATTTACGTTTTACGACATGTGTAAAAATTTCATTGTAAGGGCGATCAAGGTTAAAAGCCGTGATCTCAAGGCAGAAATATGATTGTATATTTAAAGGAACTCTGGAGTTATCGGGAACTTATTTACAGTTTAGTGGTACGCGACTTAAAAGTACGCTATAAGAATTCTGTATTGGGTATCGTTTGGTCATGGTTGAATCCCTTATTGATGATGCTCATTTTTACATTTGTATTTGGGGTTCTATGGAAAAACGTTAATATGCCCCATTATCATATCTTTTATCTGAGCGCTGTTTTACCGTGGAACTTTTTTTCCGGATCCGTAATGGGGGGACTCTTTAGTATCATTAACAACGGACATTTAGTTAAAAAGGTCTACTTCCCGCGTGAGGTCCTTCCTATTTCTATTGTGATCTCCAACATGGTTAATTTTATTATCGCACTGCCCGTTTTTTTCTGCCTGGCATGGATCTCTGGACACAGACTGACGATGTGGACATTGTTACTCCCTTTACCTATCCTTATCCAGGTGACCTTTACGCTCGGTATCGTGTTCATTTTATCCACATTAGAAGTTTATTACCGGGACACGCATATGTTGATGGATGTGATTATGCAAGGCTGGTTTTTCCTGACACCTGTCATTTACTCTGTGGATATTCTTACCGATCACGCGACATTGTTCGGCATTACCTTTAATCCTCGTATCTGGCTATTTCGCCTTAATCCTATGGCCTCCATTATCAATACCTATCAAGACATTCTCTACCGGGGTCACGCCACAGCGTTGGATTTTTTGGCACGCACGTCAGTCACGGCATTCTTGGTGCTTATCGGCGGATATTGGATTTTTCGCCGGTTCAGTGATCAGTTTGGCGAGACCCTATAAACCCTTATTTTTGTAACTGTCAAAGAACGCGCTAGGATAGCGCGGCTACTACGGGGGGATAACGCGCTAGGGAAAGTAAAACCCAGTTGACCTCGTTTCTACGCTGTGCTATACTGAAATCAACATAACACAAACTGGAATGAAATCTGGTATCCCGTATTCTGTATCCCGTATCCGGTTATGAAACTTATACACTCAATTTACGTATGTCTTTAATAGTGAAAGTAGGTGAGGCACAGGTAAATGTCTCATTGTTCCCCGGTTGTGGGGGCACATAAATTAAGCTATACATATTTTACCTGAGGAGGTAACAAAAATGGCATCCCTGTTAGAAAAAGTTTCAACGTTGATCTCTGCAAACATGCACGCGCTGGTGGATAAGGCGCTAAGGAGCAACAATATTGCGGTGATTGACCAGTATGTTCGCCAGGTGGAGGACAATTTGGAGGACTTGGTGGATGCGGCAGCTACCGTGGGAGGGGAGGTGAAGTCCCTCAAGCGTAAGGTGCAGGATTTTGAGCAGAAATCCGATGAGCTGGACCGCGCGATAGATGCTTTCCTGATGGAGGGCAATGATACCGCAGCCGTGGCAGCGCAAAGCAAGCTCAACAGCACCCAGCGGCTCGTCGAGACCTACCGTGAGCAGGTAGAGCGGCAGGAAAAAGAGTACCGGCAGCTCTTGGATGCTAAGGTTAAGCTGGAAGCTCGTCTCGCCACGATGAAGCAGCAGCGCGAGGAACTCCAGGCGATCTTGGAATTGGCAAAGAGTAAGGAAATCTCTCTCAAGGCAATGAAGGGGTTGGATGACCTGATGGGGTCTGGAGATTCCGATATCAGCCGTATTGCGGAGAGTGTTTATGCCCGGTTGGATAAGGCTTCCGCCGCGACTGAAATGCGTGCCAGCAATTTGGATGAGCAGATTGATAAGGTCCTGGAGCGGGGCGCGCTTGACTCGCAGCTTGCGGAACGGCGTAAGAAGTTAGGCTTGACGGATTAACGAAGTCGAGAGGAGAAAGAGACGAACCGGCGAATCACCGATTCGCCGATTCGTCAATTTGCTATTTGACTGATTCGCCATTCGCCGATTCACTAGGGGAGGGTATAGGAAATCACATGAACCGCACGCGTTGGATTTTTATAGGTATTTTAGTCGTTGTTTTTTTGATTGTAGGTGTTTCTCTCGCCGTCAATATGCTTACAGGGGGAAGCGGAGATGGTACGGCTGAACTTACCCTAGATCGACCGGAGGCTATCACCGTCCGTGTGATTACCGCGCTCCCCATTGCGCAATGGGTGAGTGATTCCGCCAAAGCATTTAATGCCAGTTCCCCGATGTTGGACGGTGTGCCTATCGAGGTGGAGATTATGGCGATGGACGGCCTCACCGCTTTAGGACAATGGGACGCTAATAAGTTTGGCGCGTTGGAAGCGGATGTCCGCCCCGAAGATTTAACCGCGGAGCAACAGGCCGCGCTGGACGATTTCCCAACGGTCTGGATACCGGACAGTCGTTATTTGGTGGAATTAGCCAATGCCTCCTACAAGGAACGGTTGGGCCGCGATGTGTTTCTTACCGATGGTGAATATCGCGCGCGCCCGGTGGCTATCAGTTTATTTACCTGGGGTATTTATGATAGTCGCGCGCGGGTGTTATCAGATAAATTCGGCACGATCACGTGGGCGAGTATTCATGACGCGGCGATTGCCAAGGGGGGGTGGCCTGAATTGGGAGGCGATCCTTCCTGGGGCTATTTCAAATTGGTTGTTCCTAACCCTAACAAAAACGTTGGGGGATTGGCGGCGATGATCGCGGCCGCCGGCGAATATTACGGGCGCACGGATATTGGGGTGGGCGATTTGACCGATCCGCAATTCCAGAGCTGGCTTAATGAGCTGATGGGGTCGGTCACCGACTTCAGCAGCGCAAGCTCTCAAACTGCCGAGGATTTCGCGCTCTTTGGCTACAGTGTGGGCGATGGGGGACAACTCCTGGAAAGCGACCTGTTGCAAAATATGCAGGGGATTCTCACCCGTTGGGATGACCCACTCATGCTTTACTACCCGCAGTATGTCACCTGGTTTGATTTCCCCTTTACGGTTTGGGTTGGCCCGGAAACCAGTGCGCTGGAAAAGAACGCGGCGCTGGAATTCCAACGGTTTCTGTTGGACGAAGCCCAACAAAAGGACGCATTGGCCCACGGGTTGCGTCCCGCTAATCCTAACGTAGCGGTGGATGCTACCGACGATAGCCTATTCGTCAAATGGGGCGATCAAGGTGTGGAGTTTGTTGTCCCCCGTGCCGACGCTATGCGCAGCCCCGATCGTGAAGTGTTGCTTTCGTTATTGCGTTGGTTTGAACTCAATGTGACGAATTAGGGTGAATGAAAATGACTGAATTCAAATCAAACACCAAGCAGCAAAATTGGTTAGCTTTTGCTCTGATCGGAATTGCTGTGCTGTGTGTGTGTGTTGCTGTTGCGTTATTTGCAGGGCGTGGCCTTATTGACTTAGTGCAGGAACAAGTATCTGGTCCCGATAGCCCGGCTTGGGACTCCGCAGTGGCAGAGCTAACGGTGGCCGTCTCCCCAGGGATGGCACCCACATTTGATAAACTGGTTGAACAATTCAACGCCCAGACGCTCAAAGCTCCCGATGGTTCAATGTTGTTGGTGCGAACTACTGTACTCGCGCCCGAAACGATGGTGGCTCAGAGTCTCAGTAATCCTCCTTTCCAGGCGATTGCCCCTGACAGCAGTTTGTGGCTCACGCAATTGGATAGCCGGTGGGTAGCGTTGCAGAGTGAGACCGCAACAGGAGAGGAATCGTTGATTCCTATTGGTAACCGGCGTTTTGGGGACCCGGTACGCTATGCTACCAGCCCGGTTGTGATCGCAGCGTGGGAGAGCGTGGCGCGTGAATTAGGCTGGCCCGATCACGTGGTAGGATGGGAAGATATCCAGCGCAAGGCGACGGCAGATCCTAATTTCAAGTGGAATCACCCGAGTACTGGGCACGCCAGTGGCTTACTGGCGACGTTGGCCGAGTTCTATGCCGGGGCCGGACTGACCCGGGGGTTGACACCTGAAGTTGCGACTGCACAGGCGACGGTGGACTATGTGCGCAATGTCGAGGCGACGGTGCGTTTCTATGGTGAGGGTGAGGATGTCATTGTGCAGCGATTGGCGGCGGAAGGCCGCAACTTCTTAGACGCTTTCGTGACCCAGGAGCAAATCGTCGTTGCCTGGAATCAATCGCAGACCGGAGAAGGTCTTGTGGCCCTTTATCCGGCAGAGGGAACGTTGTGGGCCGACCATCCCCTGGCGTTATTGGAGTTAGGCGCATCCGGCGAGCAACCTGTTACCGATAACCAGCGCCGGACCTATCAGGCGTTCGTCACCTATATCACCGGCTCCCAGGCGCAACAGCAGCTTCTTGAGGCCGGTTATCGCCCGGCAGATATGGATCTGCGCCTGGATCAAGCCCCTAGCCCCTTTGCAACCTCCACTGCCGTGGATTGGCGACAACCCCAAACGACATTACAAATTCCACCGGCCTCCGTGGTTGAGGTAGTCCAAAACGTCTGGTGGTACACCAAACGCCCGACGAATGTTTTCCTGGTGGTGGATACCAGCGGAAGTATGGAGGGAAACAAGATTGATTTAACCAGGCAAGCCCTGAAATCCTTTGTAGAACAAATCCAGGGTGACCGGGATCAGGTCGGGTTAATTGCCTTCAACAGCCGGGTGGAGTTATTGCGTTCCTTACAACCGGTTGATGAGGCGGGGCGCAGCGATTTACTGCAGGTTATTAGCGGGCTGCAGGCTTCGGGGCAAACAGCTTTGATTGATGGCGTGTGGACTGCCTATGACGAACTAAAAGTTCTAGGTAGTACCGAAGCCATCAATGCCATTGTGCTGATGACGGATGGGATTGAAAATGCAAGCTCCCATAGTTTGGAGGACTTCCGCCGGCGTGTACAGGCCGAGACCGGTCAACACATTGTCATTTTCACCATCGCGTTTGGCGATAACGCCGACGAGGACCGCATGAAGTCTATTGCAGAAATTGGCGGAGGTCAATTCCGCCGCGCCAGCGAAACCGACATCGAAGAATTATACAAAATTATCTCAACCTATTTTTAGTGAGAGAGCAAGAAAGCGAATTAGCGATTCTCTAATCTCTAATTTCTAATCTCTATTCTCTATTTCTGATGCCTATGTCCAACAACACTATCCGTTCTAAAGTAGAAAAACAAGCACGCAGTGCGATTATCCAATATGCGCTGTTTCGTTGGGAAAGCGCGATGGTAATCGGGTTGACCATCTTGTTGATGTTCTTCCTGGCTCAGCCGTTCCCGGGGTGGCCGATTTGGGGATGGCCCGTCTTAGGGGGGCTTGGATTGGTTGCCATTATCGTCTCCAGTCTGACGGATGCCGAAGCCAATGCGCGGGCCTTGCAAGAATTATACCAGGCCCAGTTCAACCCACGGAAAGTTCTAGATCCGCAGTTGCGCCGGGAGATTGAGCAGGCACTTGAATATCAACAGCGTATTGAGACGCACACGCGCAAACAGCGCGCGGGCGTTTTGCGCGACCGGTTGGAGGATACTGCATCGCAACTCGCGGATTGGGTGGGGAATATCTACAAGTTGTGTATCCGCCTCGACGCCTACCGGCACGATCCCTTGTTGGCGCAGGAACGGGCTTCTGTGCCCAAGGAACTGGACTCGCTGAAAGCGCGATTGGAGATAGAAAGTAATTCCGACGTGCGGCAGGGATTACAACAAGTTATTGATAGTAAGAACAAACAGTTGGATTCCCTGCGCGCGCTTCACGGGCGTATGAAGCAGGCAGAGTTACAATTGGAACAGAGTTTAACCGCGCTGGCAACTGTGTATAGTCAAGTACAACTTGTGGATGCTCAGGATGTTGAAAGTGGCAGGTCAGAACGCTTGCGCGAGGATATTATGGAGCAAGTGGCGCGATTGAATGACCTGGTGGAGAGTATTAACGAAGTCTATGACTATCAGAGATAAGTTAGGAGCGAAGAGTCAGGAGTGAAGGGTTAAAAGTAGATTACGTGTCGGCTAACTCATCAGAAATGCACCTATCATTTCTTAGCTCTTGTGCCGGAGGGAAATCGTACTATGAAAAGACTGTTTTTGTTTCGGATGGTTACATCCATAATGGTGGTAATGATCTTGCTACTCTCGGGATGTGGCGGTGGCGGGAGCCGTGAGCCGACCAAGGGGGATGTGATTGTATTTGTGGCTGTACCCCTCAGTGGCTTCCAGGCGAATGGTGGACAGACAGTGTTGGGAGGGGTGCGCCTGGCTGCCGAAGAAATCAACCGCAATGGCGGGTTGTTAGGCTACCGTGTGGTCGTGCGCCCATTGGATGATGAATCGGACAGTGATGTTGCTGTGTCGCAGGTAGATCAAATCCAAGCTGCTCTTAACCAAGGGGAGCGAGTGATTGGCGTTATCGGTCACCTGAACAGTGGCCAGACGTTGGCAGCGATGGAACTTTACAAGAACATGCCCTTCATTGTCATCACACCGACCGCCTCTGAGCAGAGCCTCAGCCAGCGCGGCTATAATAACTTCTTCCGCGTCAACGCCAGTGACGATATACAAGCCGCTGTAGATGCCAAATTCCTGGTTGAAAAGCTCGGTGCGTCGCGCGTGGCGATCGTGTTTAACAACACTGAATATGGGCAGGGATTAGCCGCCACCCTGGTTAAAGAACTGGAAACCCGTGGGGTGCAGATTGTGACGCAGATTGAGGTTGAAGAAGGCCAGGGACAATATGCGCAAGAAGTCGCTCAAATCCAGGCCGCGAATCCTGATGCTATTTTTTATGCTGGCTATGAAATCGAAACCCCCTACCTGCGTTATGATCTCGTGGCAGCCAATGTTACTGTTCCGATGCTTGCCAGTGACGGTGCGTTCCTGGCTGCTACGATTGACGAAGCGGGCGGTACTGCGGAGGGAATGTACGTGAGCGCGTTCGCGCCCAGTCCCCGCTACATTGCGCAGGACAATCAAAAATGGTTTGAGGCTTATCAGGTGGTAGAGTATCGCAATCCGGATACCTATTCCGTCAACGGTTATGTGGCGATGCAGGTATTGGCCGAAGGTATCCGTAAGACCAGCGATCCTTTTGCCGGTGGCAGGTTGGATGTGAACAAAGTGGCGAGTTCTTTGCATGGCAGCGGTATCAAGACCTTGCTCAATGAACTTGAATACCAACCCAACGGCGATTTGGCCGATCCCCAAATCTGGATTTATCAGGTTGTAGAGGAAGAATTTAAACAAGTAGAATGGTAGAGTCTCTATCCGCCGTCAGCGGTCAATTTCGTACTTAAAATAAGCTGCACACGCGCCTTCGGCACTGACCATACAGGGGCCGATCGGATTGCGGGGAGAACAAACGCGGCGGAAAAGGCCACATTCGGGCGGGGTGAGAATGCCCCGCAGGACTTCGCCGCAACGACAGCCCGCGGGTTCCCTGGCGGGGGGACGGTTCTCTACATTGGTGATCTCCGGAAATCGCCGCGCCGCATCCCAATGCGCGAACGCCTCCCGCAGTACTAGTCCACTGGCGGGGATCATGCCAAAACCTCGCCACGCTGCTGGCCCGATTTCAAAGACACGCTCTAACAGGTTTTGTGCAGCAGGGTTCCCCGCCGGACGCACGCTGCGCCCGTAGGTGTTGATCACTGCCGGTGCGCCGATTACAATAGATTGTACCAGCGCGTGTATTGCGCCGAGCATATCCAGCGGTTCAAATCCGGAGACGGCACACGGGATCTTATATTCCTGCGGCAAAAATTGCCATGTATCGCTGCCTGTAATCACACTGACGTGCCCCGGCCCTAAGATGCCATCCAGTGCCACTTCCCCCGCGTCCAGGATGGCGCGCATCGCGGGTGGCGTGAGTTTATGCAAGCTGAGTACACTGAAGTTAAGTATGCCTTTGGCCTCAGCCTGGACCAGGGTAGCCGCGATGCCCGGCGCGGTAGTCTCAAAGCCCACGCCGAGAAAGATGACAGGGTGATCGGGGTATTGGCGTGCTATTCCTAGTGCATCCAGTGGCGAATAGACAATTCGCACGTCGGCCCCCCGCGCGCGCGCGTCTTGCAGGGTGCTACTGTGCCGATCCTCCTGGCGGCTACCCGGTACGCGCACCATATCCCCGAAGGTAGTAAGGATTACACCGGGTATCTCTGCCAGCGCAAGCGCGCGATCCAAATCCGCTGCCGCCGTCACGCAGACCGGGCAACCTGGCCCGGAACGCATTTCCACCCACGGCGTAAGCAACTCGCGCAAGCCGAAGTGGAAAATGGCATGTGTGTGCCCACCACAGAACTCCATCAGT
>JAFGFI010000053.1 GCA_016931185.1 Anaerolineae bacterium | reverse complement strand
GCTACTAGCGGCCTAGTCAACCCGAAAATTTGCAGCATGACTACGTGTTTGGACTACATGATATGTTGGTAGCTTCCGGGAAGGTTCTCGTAAACAGGATGAAAAGTTTACAAGTTCTTTATACTTGGACATTCCTTATTCAATCAAGATGTGCTACCGGCAATGGTGCAGCGTCATCCGGGAGACGTATGCCGGCTGCGTCGTAGACAGGCAGACGCAAGCCGGAGTTGGGATCGTAAAGTCCCACCCGAAATGTGCCCGTAGCCAGTAGCTCAGAATTTGGCAAAGCAGGTAGCTCATGAACATCGGGGATAACGTCGCCGGGCAACCACCAGGAAGTGGGATAGGCTCCACCGGCAGGGGGGCCATCGTGCTGCGTGAGGAGCGTACCATCAGGCGCGACCAGATGGACAAAAACAGTGTAGTTTACTAACGGCTCATTTTTGAATGACCCGATATGAACAGCTTTCCATGTCAGGGTAATCACGGGTGTTGTGTCAACTGTCGCAAGTGTGTAACCTTGCAAGTAAATTCCCTCACCCAGGCGGAAATCAGTAGCGACGGCAGGCCTAGAAGCGTTTTCTTCAGTTCGCACGCGCCATGGGCCTAAAGTCACGTGATTTTCATCGTCTTCCAGTGTGAGCCGCGCGCCTGTGTCATCGGTTAAGCCCAGGCGTACCCAGTAGAGCGCGGGCGCAGCCATTGTATCCGGTAGATGCAATTTATGAGTCTGCCGGATGGTATCCCCTGTGCGCCAGAAATCGCTTGGGTAAAGGGTTCCCCCAAGCCAGCGGTCCTCACTTGCAATGCGCTGAGTAGGATCAAGTCCGCTAACCTGTATCCAAGTCGTGTACCGGGCTTGTGAGGATTGCGTTGATTGCCAGTAGAGAGTAAGGGGTAGTGTATCTCCGGGATAAAGATCCTTTGTGGGAGCCTGGTAAGCTAAGAGTAAGAGCGTGTGGGAGAGCAGGGGAGATGTGCAGAGTTGCGGATTTGTGATGGTTCCAGGTTGTGATTCCTCGGTGTTGAATGTAAGGCTGAGGATTTGGGCATCTTCAGGAACGCCGGTAGGAGTAGGGGTGTAGGGGGAGGCGAAGGCGGGACGCAGGTAAAGCCAGGGAACGGCAGCCGCGAAAACAAATGCGACTCCAAGTAAGCCAATTATTAATACACCTATGAAGTAGGATTTTTTCTCAACGGACTTTACCAGATTCCTTATATTGAATTTCGTTGCATTAGCTTTCAGGGTAGAGCAGGGAGGATTCCATTGGGACATCCCCCACGCGAGCAAAACACCCGCCGGTGCAATGGTGGGAAAGAGCAGCCGTCCGTAGGGAGCGCCGGTAGTGATGGCCCACTGCACCAGTGAGGCAAAATTGGCGCCCCAGGCCAATCCTAAAAGCACAAGGCCACATCGTATACTGTGGGGCTCGCGCCAAAATGCACCACCGGGTAAAAGAGCGCGACACAATCCCACACATGCTATTAGATACATCACACCCACAAGCCAATAATATCCCGACGGCGCGAGAATCAGCCCCCACCCCAATCCCATCCAATAGGAGCGAAAGGTGCTTAACAGAGCAACCAGATCAAAGCGTGCGAGGGGAACCTGTGCAGCGAAATGTGGCGCAGTGCCCAGGAAATCGCCATAGTGCAATCCATTATAGATGTACCACCAGCCGCCAATAACAAGGGCCGGTAGATAAAGGGCCAAGGTGTTGAGAAGAAAGGTAGGACGTAAAATGTGAAACCTAATATGTGAATTCATCTCTTCTCGCGTCACCGTTTCCCTGCCCCTTTGCTTCCTTGCTTCCTCACTCCTTTGCATAAGTAACACTAAACCTCCCAAGGGGAGAAGAAGGAACGCGCTTTGTTTGGTGAGCATCCCTAGACCTACCAGTGTACCGAGCATAGTCCAACGGAATTTATTAAGGGTAAACGGATTTTTTCTATTGAATTTTGATAGACTCTGTGGTTGATCATCCATCGATGATGTCGCTTCCATTAGCAAGTGCACCATTTGCAGGAGAGCGAGGCTGAAAATGGCGGTAAGCAACGGGTCATTACTCACACTTGTGGAGGCCGCGACAAATTGTGGGTTGAAGGCGACACAAGCTGCCGCACCAAGCGCAAGCCAGGAATGATGGGGCCAAAGATAATGTACAATGGCATAAGTACAACCCACTGTAACCGCTCCCAGGAGCAGGGATAAACATCGCAGGAATGTTGTAGCCCGGACTGTAGCGCTCTCTGCCAGCGTCTCACCGGGCAAATGGACAAAGACATTTTTATTCCACGGGTCGGTTCCCGGGGAAGGTGACCAGCCTGCTTCCCAACTGGGATTGGGAATTAGACGCGCACCGAGATCGTCCATCTCACTCCAAAATGTGAGCCATGCAGCAAGAATATGATAGAGGGGGGGGGCATAGTAGAGCGGTGGAGAATGTTCGCCGATCAGCCAAGCCATATCTGCGCCGGTTTCCGCCCGACGCTCAGGAATGATGGGAGGGGGTAATATCATTCCCTGCACCATTTCCGAATGGTGTGCTATTTGGAAATAATGAATCACTTGCAGGTGGGATGACTCGTCCGGTGACTCGAAAAGCGGCGTGTTCATTATGTAAGTGATACCGAGAAGAAGAAAAAGAAGGATGAGGCATAAGAGAGTAGGGGAGCAGAAGAGCAAAGGGGCATGGAAGCGGGGGGAATGAGAAGATAGGGTAGCAGTTATTTTGTGATCTGCCGACCTGGGACAAGCATCGGTTGCCATGCGCTATTCTCTATTCAAATCAAAAATTAAATACAGTCCCTCAGGTAATTCCTGGGGATCGCGCAGAGCATAGATGAGCTTGAGTGAGCCAGTTTTGGGAACCTCGTAGGCGATACACCCGCTGGTAGTTCCCCCGGCAGGTAAGTCCACAAACTCTAGTTTACAATCTAAGGCGTCGGGGATATAATCATTGTCGAGCATCGCACCGCGCGCATCCTGGATGATAAAATCCACTGGTCCCAAACTGCGGACCAACCCTGGCCCGGTGTTTTCTACTATCACATTAAATTGAACGAAAGTGTAATTGTCCCGCGCAATCCTATACCCCGATTGTTCCATAAACATCAATTCCGAGACAGTGACGTGTAGAGTCAGTTCGTCATGGTATACAGGATCCACTATTGGCCCCAGGGTTTGCTGCCCGGGCGCAGGCGCGCGGGCAGGGGTAGGAATGGGTGTAGACGTGGGTATGGGGGTAAATGTAGGGCGCGGGGTAGGTGTAGGATAAGCGGTGTTCGTGGGGCGTGGAGTAGATGTAGGATAAGCGGTGTTTGTGGGGTGCGGGATCCCGGTAGCCGTAAGAGCGGAAGTAGATACAGGATTGGGATTAAGTATCGTTGTCATATCGCGCTGCAAATCGGTCAGGACAGGTAACAGTTGAGGTTCTACTACCCAGGGGAGTGGATAGCCAATCGCAAATAACACACCCACAGTACAAAGAACCCCAACAATGTAGAAAACCAGCGCGATCAGAAATGGTTTGGCCCCTCCTGATGGACGACTATGGGGGTGGGCATTTTGGACATTTGTTGCATACCGTTCCATTAGACCTTACTCCTCTCCTGAAAATAATATAGAGCAGCTCTCTCTACCTGGTAATCCGGAGAACCTGCTTCACATGTTCATCACCGGTTACTGGATCATTCCCCAGAGAGCTGTTATGCAGTCTTCATCACTAGCGGTAAATAAATATATGCCTGCACAATAGCCTCAACAGAAGCGGGTGGAAGGTGAAAAGTAACGGTACCCTGAGAGAGCGCAACGGTAGCCGTGATCTGGCCCAAGGCTGGGTGCAAGGGTGCGCTGAATAGGCCTCCCGCGTTAATAGTGCCGATGTTACTATCCCACATAACGGTTGTTGTCGAAACCACAGTGTTGCCCAACTGATCAATGGGAAAAGCCAGCAGTTGAACACTATCACCAGTACGAAGACGAAGTGGAGATTTGGGGACAATCCGCACAGCAACCGGCTGTCCCGTCACAATCGTAACGGGTATATTGGAGGATAATGTCTCAAACCCTGTGCGTAGGGGATAGGTTAATGTCGTTGTAATACGCCCGGTACTTGGATAGTTAGGAGCCGTATAGCGTCCCTGTGAAGTGATAAATCCTACTGTACTATCCCAGGCCGTCTCTACCGGAATAGATATGGGTTCATTTACATCATTGATCAAGGTGGCCGTCAGTAAGACTGTGTTGCCAACTGTGAGCGAAAGAGAATCTGGCATAATATTCACGGCGGTAGGCAGACTGTCAAGTACGAAGACGGGGACGTAGGCGAGCAATGTCATTGTAGAGCCAGAGACAGTAGCTGTCGCCGTAATCCAACCCGTAACCACTGCATCATTGAGCAACGGCATAGAGGAAGCCGTAAATTGTCCTCGCGCATCAATATTCCCCAGGTTACTCGCCCAGCTTATAGATGTGGCATCAAGTGGATTCCCATAAGCATCCAGGGGAGTCGCAGTCAAGGTAATCATATCTCCCGATAATAAAACCAGGGGACTGGGCGTAACCGACAGTGATACCGGTGACCCGGCGACGATGGTCAACGCGATGGAAGCCGAAACCGGGCCGAGATGTCCTGTAATATGCGCCACAGTGGGCACAGGGGGCGCAATATAACGGCCGAAACTATCCACTGTGCCCACATCCGCCGTCCAGGTGGGGGTAACCGGGAACGTCGCGCCACTCGAATAAGCGCCGAAGCGCGCATGTCCTTGTGCCGTGACCGAAGTACGCAGATCGAAGGTAGCGCCCACCGGCAGCGTTGCCGAGGGCCAGGTGGAGACCAATGTAAGCGCATCCCACCAGGGCAAGGATAATTCAGGATCGCCCAAGAGGGTGTAAGTACGGGCCAGGTAGTGAGGGGCGATGGACGCTCGTCCCGCCTGGGTGAGCGGACCGAGGCGGAATTCACCTCGCTCGAAGATTTGCCGGTATATGGCGCGAGCCAACGACACTTCATACGTGCGATAGCCCAATCCCGCTGGCCCAAAGGCGGCAATAGCTCCCGCGCGTGTCAACACGGTGGTTGTCCATTCTCCAATGGCGCGCATATCGTTGCGGGGTAAAGAAGGGTATTGGGGCGGGAACATCCAATAGCCGTCCCAACAATCTAGCGAGATAAGAAAGGGCCACCGGTTAATGTTATTCAAAGTTGTCAGGTCGGTGTTAAGCACCAGGGGTTCGTGTGCCCAACGAAAGATTGCGCCATGTCCAGAATAGGTGAGCAACCCCGCGCCGTTACTCCACGCAGTAGTGAGTGCAACCGTTGCTGCAGGACAGGCAGTAGTATTGGGACGTCCGGCTTCATTGCAATAGTCGCGGATATAGACGGTATCCACTGTGAACGCGTCTGGAATTAAGTCTTGTGCCAGAGTATCAAGGTCATCATCATAGCCCTCATAAGAGGTTTGCCCATCATCGGCAAAGTGCAGAATGTGCAATTGCCAATCGGCATGTGGTTGTGCTTCATACATTAACACTTTGTCAATATAGGCGATAACGTCATCTACTGTGATGGCGGGCAAGCGGCCCACCTCCAAATCGGGGAAACCATCCCCATCTACATCGCCGTACCGGCTATCTACGGGGACTTCCCCCTGATCGGGATCGGCAAATTCCAGATAAGGAGGAATGTGAACAGGCGTAAACTCACCATAGGTAGTGGGGTTATGGTTGTGCATGTTGAAATGCCCGTCGCCAACCAGGAAAAGGGAACGCGCTGGCGCGCCAGGCCAATGAGTGTAGGCGTAAGCCACAAAGCTACGAATTGCTTCTGGATGCACAATACCACCGTTGAAAAGGGCATAAACATCCTCTACTGCAACCGCTTGAACGCGCAGTCCCTGCATCTGG
Organism: Anaerolineae bacterium; assembly: GCA_016931185.1. Lineage (GTDB taxonomy): Bacteria > Chloroflexota > Anaerolineae > B4-G1 > SLSP01 > JAFGFI01. The sequence goes on along the minus strand of JAFGFI010000053.1, from coordinate 12,465 downwards.
CGATAAGTGACCAGGGGCGCGAAAACAGGTAAGAAATCGCGGGGTGCAACTATGATTTGATCAGCCCCGGTAGTGGGCATCAATAACTCGGATACGACATGATATGATGTGGGCGTTACAGGGCGAGGGGGTTCTGCTAGATAAATTGTGCCAGCCGGAGCAGCATCATGGAAAACGAAGGGAGTGGTTGTATAATCGGTCAATATGATAGGAGCTATGGGATCACTAATATCGTAGAGACGCGCCGGCGCGGAAAGCCCCGACACTTCATAAGTCGCAGCCCTCGCAGCTAACACATTGCAGGTGAAGCTTTCTCCCTCCACAGTCGGAGACTGTGTATAAACCAGCGTGGCTTTATCAAAGTAGATAACTTGGACACCCGCATCCTCCGTCACATAGGCAATTTGCACGTCATTCACACCATCGTGCAAGAGTGCAGCGGGAACCTCCATACTGAAACGATGTCCCACCATCCCATCCCAAGATGTTTCCGCCAGTACAACAGCATTGAAGGCTATACGCAGATGATGATCAGGGTTGAAGGAAGAAACTTCATTCTTGGCAACGACTTCGATGGTAAGTTGTGCCGGCGCACCCTGAGAAAGTGGCGCCGTCAAAGTAATAGGATAAGTATGTGTAACTGTATCCGCAGTATTCACAATATGCCAGAACCAGGTTGCATCCGTCTGTGGCAATTGACTCCAACGTGCCCAATAAATAAGGTTGCGTTCGGTGTGTGCGGTGGTCGCGCACCCAGATGCAGGAGATGCGCCGGTCGTGGGCGCAACAGTGCGCGATGCCATACGCAGCCCCGGTGAATTTACATCCAGTGTGAGCCAATAAACATTCTCAGCCGTATACTTTTCGTCCTGTTCTGTGCTGTGGAATCTTTGTCCATAGAAGAGTACCGTATCTCCAGGGTCAAAGACACCGTTACTCGCGATATCCTGAATATCCAATGCAACTTCTTGCCCCCGCCAAAGGAGATGCAGCGCATCTATCGAGACCCTTGTAATAGGCATTCCTGCCTTTATAAGAGATGCGTATTCCAGGGAATAAAGGCCATCTGTTATAATACCAATACGCCAGACAGGATCGGGAAGTGAGATAGGGCTGGTTGGTGAGACGAGTTGCGGGGCAGCAACAGAAGGGGGAGAAAATACACGGTCATTGGACAATGTAGCAAACTCCGCGAGCGGATCGGGGGGAGAAGTTATAAAAGTGACAGATGCCGGCTCCGCAGCTAATACACATAGTGGCATTCCGAGGACTACAAGGCCCACAAATACCCAGGTTAGATACCATACCAGATATGTTTTAAAATACACAGGCAATATCCTCTCTAATATTCTGACTCAAATTGTCAGTTTAGTAAAAAATGCTCTTATCACTTCTCAAAGTATAGATTTAACACTCCACTTCGAGAGAAAAGCAAAAACATAGCGAAAATTATAAACCTTGATCCCCAGACTTTTAATGTTAAAAGTATAGCTTGAATTGACTAAGATGCCAAGTAACGCGCTTGACACGCATTACCCCAGACATATAATCCAGATTGTAGTTTTAAAAAATCCACCTAGTATAAAGGGAGGTTCGTCATTATGAAATGGGAATGTACAGTTTGTGGGTATATTTATGATCCCCAAGTGGGAGACCCCGACGGAGGGATTGCTCCAGGAACCGCGTTTGAGGATATCCCAGAAGATTGGGAATGTCCCGACTGCGGGGCAACCAAGGACATGTTTGATCCCTATGAGGATTAAGACCCTTGGTATATGATCCTCAGTCCGCACCTTTTTTATAGAATAAAGGTGTGGACTTTTTTTGCTTATGAAAATTCGACTTAGTATAGGTTCTGCCGTTCATTTAGGATTACGCCGGGCAAAGATGTACGCGCCCCCAACCACACTCTATGCAATGATTGGGGAACATTGTGTCGGCACCTGCCAGTTTTGCACGCAATCTAGAAGCAGTGAGACCGACAGGAAACTGCTTTCGCGTGTGATATGGCCCGTATTTGATCTGGAAATCACTCTCGACAAAATTAAAACTACCGGTGGTATAGGGCGGATTTGCCTCCAGACATTGCGATATCCTGACCTAGTAGAAGATTTGTATACTATTGTGACCCGACTTCATACAATTTCCCAACTTCCTATTTCGATCTGTATCAATCCGATTCCCAGGTCACAGTTGGAGGCCCTAAAAGAGGCAGGAGTAGAACGTGTGGGTGTGGGCCTGGATTGTGCGACCCCCGAACTTTTCAAAACAATCAAGCCAGGTTTTCACTGGGATCGTTATCTGCGTTTTATAGAAGATGTCGTGGAAACCTTCGGAACAGGATCGGTGCACTTGATCGCGGGCTTAGGGGAGACAGATAGGGCACTATTGCATAGGTTCCAGGATTTGAAAGCTATGGGCTGTCATATAGGGCTTTTCGCCTTTACACCGGTTAGAGGAACAGCGTTAACACTCCAGTCGCCGGATATAGGCCGTTACCGGGCATTGCAAGTAGCCCGGTATTTGATCATGCAAGATCAGACATTCCTGGACAACATGTCATTCAGAAATGAACGGCTGGTGGCGATGAATATCGCGCCTGAGATACTCGCTGCTGCGCTCAACTCAGGAACGCCCTTCCGTACCAGCGGATGCCCAGGTTGCAACCGCCCCATGTATAACGAGCGACCTGGGGGGGAGATATATAACTATCCTCGACTCCTAACTATAGAAGAAAAGAGAATAGCTAAAGAACAGTGGCAAACTTATATGAAAGTGTGGGAGCATAGTGTGGAATAGACCTGGTTTTTATTCCCGCAACGGCGACATTGTTTGAGTACAGCGAGGGACACGATGAGAACAAGTCAATGGCGATTGCTGCTTACCGGGGAGCAAAGTGCGTTCGATAATATGGCAATGGATGAAGCAATATTACGGTGTGTAGTGGCGGGCAAATCTTCTCCTACCCTTAGGTTCTATGGATGGTATCCATCAGCGGTATCTATCGGTTATTTCCAGGGCATTGAACAGGAAGTGGATCTGGAAGTTTGCCGGAAGGAAGGGGTGGATGTAGTACGCAGGTTGACCGGCGGTGGCGCAGTCTACCATGATCGTGCCGGTGAAGTTACCTATGCATTGATTGCCAAAGTTGACTATCCTGGTATCCCAGATAACATCTTACAGTCTTACGAGATGTTATGTAAAGCTCTGGTCATCGGATTTGAAATATTAGGGATACAGGCAATTTTCAGTCCCATCAACGATATTTTGGTGGGGAACAAGAAAATATCGGGAAATGCCCAGACGCGCCGCTTTGGGGGGATCTTACAACATGGCACCTTACTCTGTGATGTTAACCCACAGTTGATGTTTTCCCTGCTCAAAGTACCCAATGAAAAAATCCGGGATAAGCTCATCCAGGGAATTGCAGAACGAGTTACTTCGATCAAACGCGAATTGGGTGCAGTAGATAAAGCAACGATCATTCAAGCAATGATCACGGGATTTAAGAAAGCGATGCACATAGAACTGGTCGAAGGAACATTGAGTGATGAGGAAATCGCCCTCACCACTAATTTAAAGGTGGAAAAATATGGAACAGAAGCCTGGAACCATAAGCGCTGATTATAAAGTTAAAGGGGGAAAATTACTACGAGTGAGGCTGAATGTGGATGCCGGTATGATACGCACTGTAAGAATTACCGGTGACTTTTTTATGCACCCTGAGGATGCACTTGAGACATTGGAACACTCTCTGATTGGGATCCCCTTCCAGGAAATTACCATTCGCGCGCAGGTGCAGCAATTCTTCAATAGCGAGGTCCAGGTTATTGGTGCGGAAGTTGAGGATTTTGTACACGTGCTCTTGATCGCAAGCTAACAGGTCCCTGTTCTGCGAAAAATCTCGATGACACTATTAAAAGCCTATTATCCACTTCCCAAATTTCCCCCTATCTCGTTATCCGGGACAATGTGCCAGTTACACTGTGAGCATTGTAATGGGGTATATCTAGGTGGTATGTTGCCGGCAGAAACACCAGAGGCCCTGCTGTCAACATGTCGCAAACTGCGTGTTGCTCAAGCTATCGGGGCATTGTTGAGCGGCGGATCTAATAATGATGGCGGCATCTTAAATCTTAATGTGATGCTTGATGCTATCCGACAGGTAAAACGCGAAACAGGGCTTATTCTCAACCTTCATCCTGGGTTACTGGATAGCGCGACAGCACAAGCTTTGGCAGTTGATTTTGCCTCATTGGAAATTCCAAGTGAAGAAACAATTAGAAATGTTTTTCGCCTTGATGCCCATATTGTGAATTACCTTGAAACCTACGCGTATTTGCAAGCGGCAGGTATTAATGTTATTCCCCACGTTTGTGTATATCAGGGCGACGAAGACCGGCTTCTGCAAGGACTGGCTTCACCTCCTGATGTAATTGTGGTCATTGTCTTCTCGCCCACCAGGAATACCCGTATGGCTTCGGCGGTCATTCCCACTCCACAAACTGTAGCCGGTGTGATTGCCAGAATCAGAGTTATGTATCCACAAGCTGAGCTTGCTTTGGGGTGTATGCGCCCCAAAATGTACAAAGTCCGAGAAGCGATGGAAGTGCGGGCATTACAGGCGGGTGTCACCAGAATGGCACTACCATCCCCTAAAACATTGCAGTATGCCGTCCAAAACGACTATGAAATCCGCGCATTTGATGCCTGTTGTGCTTTACCAGAAGTATATGAACCCCTGGCACGACGTGTAGCGACATAATTTATTCCCCCATTTTCCTTTATTGTAAACTCTGGTAAAATATAAGATAAAGCCGTTCAATAATGGCTTTATCTTATCTTTTATAATGAGCCTTATATAGACTATATTAAGTGTCACATCAACAGGCTGTGACATCATACTAAGCAAAATTCTGTTTTCACCAGGAATATCCTGGTTGGGGGCACAAAGCCGCTGGGGGAGCCAGTGAAGGCTTATGTAAGCATTTTTAAAGAACGAGAACTATCTGGATGTAGTATGGAGATGACATTATTAACAAAACCCGACCTTAATTATAGCAGCGTATGTAGCGAACAATGGGGGTTTTCAAAGGCAAAGCATCACCACTACAGTAAATTTTTTCGATAGATTGAAATATCGGTAGGCTTAAGAATGAATGACGTCTTGGGATTATACAGCAAACTTTATCGACAACTGGAAGTATCCATACATGGGGTACGCCAGTTGTTGTTATATTCCTGAGTATTCGCATCCTGACAGAAAAGAAATGTTGGGAGGCAATTTAAGTATACCGATTATTTAGAGATTATCGCCTGTATGTAGGCGAATAGGCTTGAGATTTAAAATGTTGTCCTATGCAATGAAATAGGATAGTAATTAAAGTCTTAACCTAAATATGCTTATCCAGCGGCTATAGCAATCCAATCGCTTATGATCACAACTAAAAGGTGATGATGAGTGATTGGATGCCATTTTCTAGTGGCATGTTATAGCCGTTTTTTATTGGGAAAGGGTAGATGGCTGGCAGAGATGCCTGGTAAAATAACTGCATTAGAGACGCAGAAACGTGCAAAACGTCGCCTTAATGTCTACCTAGATGGTGAATTCGCCTTTGGTTTAGCCGAGATTATAGCCGCAAACCTATGTGTAGGCGATTGGTTCACAGATGAGGAAATTTCCGCATTAAAAGCAGAAGATGAGGTTGAACGCGCGCGTGAAAAGGTTCTAAATTTTCTATCTTATCGCCCACGCAGTGAGGCTGAACTCCGTCAATATTTGAGTGAACGCGAGTTCTCAGAGATGGCAATAGATGAACTTATCTCCCGGTTAAGCCGTGTGGGGTTAGTAGATGATGCAGCTTTTGCACGATTTTGGGTAGAGGATCGCGCACAATTTCGCCCACGAGGAAAATGGATTTTGGCACAGGAGTTACATCAGAAAGGAATAGCGCAACACGATATAGATGCCGCATTAGCATCGTATCAAGAATACACGGCTGCGGAAAGAGTAGCACAAGAACAAGCGCGCCGGCTGGCACACTTGCCCCCCAAAGTCTTCCGCCGTCGCTTTATCGAACGCCTGTCTCGCCGTGGGTTTCCTTATGAACTGATCCAGGAGCTACTCGCTACCGACACCTTTTCCCATCTTAATTTAGAAGAAAGCGAGGAAGACGAAATATGAATATAGGGTGGTTGATTATTGGGCTGGTCATTGGAGCTGTAGGAGGGGCCGCGCTCGGATATTGGATACGCCAACAGCGCTATCAAGAGCAAATGGGTGACCTCGAGGCTATGCGCCAGCGATTGCTGGAGGAGACTGAAAAACAAGCCCGGGATACGGTACTCAATGCCAAGGAAGAGGCCATCAATCTCAAACGTGAGGTAGAACAAAATCTCGAATCCCGGCAGAAACAGTTACGTCGTGAGGAGGAACGACTACAAACCCGCCGCGAGCAATTAGATGGCCGACAAGAGCGTATGGAAAAGCGCGAACAGACTTTAAATAAGCGACAGGGTACAATGGATAAACGTTGGAACGATTTGGAAAAGCTGGAAGATCAACGGCGTGAGGAATTACAACGCATCGCCAGCCTCTCTATTGAAGAAGCACGCGACATCTTATTGGAACAAGTCGCGGAAGAAACACGTCAAGATATGGCGCGCGTGATCCGCGAAGAGGAACAGCGCGCACAGGAGGAAGCGGACCGACGGGCACGCGATATTATTACCATTGCTGTACAACGTCTGGCTTCAGAACAGGTAGCCGAATTGACTACAACAACGTTGGAAATCCCCTCAGATGAACTAAAAGGACGCATTATTGGCCGTGGTGGGCGTAATATCCGCGTCTTTGAGCAAAAAGCTGGCGTAGATGTTATCGTAGATGATACCCCAGAAATGATTACAGTGTCTTCATTTGATCCTGTGCGCCGTGAAATTTCCGCGCGCGCGATGCAACGGTTGGTATCTGATGGGCGAATTCACCCGGCACGGATCGAGAGTGTGCTCAAAAAAGCCCGTAGTGAAGTCGAAGCAACAATGAAAGAACAGGCAGAGCGCGCTGTATACGAAGCGGAAGTGCCGAGTTTGCATCCCGAGATTATGAAATTGTTGGGACGGCTTTACTTCCGCACTAGCTATGGGCAAAACATGCTCAAGCATGCTATCGAAGTTGCTAAATTATCGAGCCTACTGGCGGCAGAATTGGGGGCTAACACCGAGATCGCGCGCATGGGAGGCTTAATCCACGATATTGGCAAGGCAGTTGATTTTGAAATTGAAGGCACGCACGCGACCATTGGTGCGGAATTGGCCCGGCGTTATGGCGTATCTGAAGCTATTGTGAATTGTATTGAATCTCATCATCACGAAGTGGAACAGCAAAGCCTGGAGGCTATCATTGTTGAGGCCGCAGACGCGATCTCTGGGGCGCGCCCCGGAGCACGTCGTGAGAGCCTGGAACATTACATCAAGCGCATTCGCACCCTAGAAGAAATTGCCAAATCCTTCAAAGGCGTGGAAGAAACCTACGCCATCCAGGCGGGACGCGAGATACGTCTCATTGTGCGTCCCGGTGAAGTAGATGATTTGGATGCCACGCGATTGTCCCGTGATGTAGCCCGGAAGATTGAAGAATCGATGGAATATCCGGGGCAAATTAAAGTCACCGTTATCCGTGAAACCCGCGCGGTAGAGTACGCGAAGTAGATAGGTCAAACGTCAAACGTCAATTCTGACGTTTGACGTTGATCTAAAGCCTCAAAACAAGACTTTATGCCATAAAGTAACAGAAGTTTGGTAATCTAGCCGAAAAGCACTCCGAACCGTCGGTATATCCTCTTCTAAAAGCAGCATATCAACAGCTTTAAACCCTTTTTCTGCTGCTAATGCTTTAAGAGCTGCGATGGCAGAAATGAGGGAGGCTTCTACAGGTAACCAGACATATCCGTCGGCCTGCGTGGGATCGTGAAGTTGTTCACGCAGGGCCAATACTACCGGGGTCATAGCTAATTCCCCACGCCATATTCCACGCCATAGATTACTCCACCCAGGTAGTAACAGAGAGGGCCATAATGTATCCCATGCTTGTACACCACACTGATACCGTCCAACGCGCAGGGCCAACCCTACAGGAAGTTCCGTATTTACATCCACAGTTTTTAGTGAAGTTGGCGGTACACCCTCTGCTTTAAGCTGCATCTCTTGCCCCCGCAACCAGAGACTATATCCTGCGCGGGTATAAAAATCTACCGCCTCTGATTCCGGTTGTGTAGTAAGGGTCATCAATCCCAGTGTACGTGCGTGTTGTTCTCCTGCGGCCAATAGGGCGCGGCCTACGCCTTTATGCTGCATGTCCTGATGAACATAAAGAATAGACAAGTGTAAACATGGGCCAAAAGGAGGAGGTTCTTGGTCAATGAGGAATTCTGCTTCACCCACAACCTGTCCCGCAACTTCCGCTACCAGGGGAAGATGCCCTCTCAAGAGCAGTGCGTTTAAATGAATGGCACACAGTTCTACACTCATCCACGGGCCGCCGTTACACCAATGCCCAAAGAGATCTAAATCTTCATACTGTTTCACGCGCCCGGACTTTGGATCGTGCCACATCTTCACTGTGCTGCAATGAATCCCCGTGATCGCCCGAACATCGGAGAGGGTAGCTAGACGAACTGTAATATCAGACACGGTTATCCCACATCCATACCTGAAATTTATTCATTCTCATTTCCTTTATTCTAAATGAGTTTCTATATTTCTCAACTGCTCTGATTTTGTTTTATTCAAATTTGACAGTATACTGACATTATCTAAACTGTGGTTGATGCGCCATTAAAGAAAAGAGGGAGATGGTCATTTGACATTAGATTTACAGCTCATCGAAGCACAACATACCGAGCTTGCCGATCTCTTCTCCGATTTTATGCAAAGTTACCTGGCATCCCCGGAAGGACAATCTCACAGTAGTAGCTATCTCATCGCCAGGCAACAGGCACGGGTCAATTGGAACGCAATTACTGCCATAGTCGATCGTGGAGAAAAATTTATTGAAAGTGTACTTGCCCTTTTGCTTCCCTACGCCGATACCCCGATCAATCGTAAGACCAAGCACTGGATTCATCCATCTCCCGCATTTACCACTGACGCGCGCGTCAAATTTGAAACAGCAGGCTGGACGCAATCCACAGACTGGCCTCATGTCACACAAACCATCTTCGATTTTGTGCGTCACTGTGATGAGGCGCCCGACCGGCTGGTCGATGCCTGTGCAGAATTCGTCACCAGCCCCTATAGCAAAGGCTTTCAATCTAATATGCTTTCCCCTATTTTGAACGCCCTGCACCCAGATGCCTTTGTCCTCATCCACGATACATCCCGGCAAGTAGTGAACTATTTTGCGGGCACAATCTACACCATCAATCTGACCGACTACCCCGACATCAACGCGACTACTTTCATCCTGCTTGATAGTGTCTCCGAGATTATACACGCATCAAACAGTGTTCCGCTCAATCTCCTCGCCGTAGACCTTTTTGATATGTTTTGCCATTGGTTGGTAACGATCAAAAACTATACATTTGAACATCCCGTCACTCCCGAACTATATACCACGTCTACTGCACCCCTTACGCGAATTTTCGCCAGCCGTGAGGAAGTGGAATGGGCCTTTGATCTACTGCAAGATACTCTAAATCGTTTAGGTGTAACCGGACCAGATGACGAACGATTTGCTATCACATTACCTGATAATGGACAGGCACTCAACCTTATCTTTGGCAAGTGGGTGGTGTTGCACTTCACCGGCCCATGCTACGCTCAATATCGGGTGGGAATGGCGTTGCAAGAGGAACATCTTGATGTGCTTGGGACTTATAATCAATGGGAGTCATTCACCACAGATGACGAGGTATGCATTCGCGTCTATGTACTGCCGCTGGAGACGGTGCTCCCGTTTGGCGGCCAACTGCGCAAGACTTTTGAAACCACGGTGGATTACATCGCTAAGAAGTTTCATAATTGGACTGCCACCCATGTGCGCCGTTTCCATCAACACATTATTGCTGAAGCCGTTTTCGATCCTGAAAAACGCGCGCAATTTTTTGGAGATTTCATCCTCTCTACGTCCTGTATACAAGAATCGGGCGCAATTTACACTGCGTCACTCACGACTTATTCCCTGACGCAATTCGCCATCGATACTGGTTTGGATGCGCCCACACTGGCGCGTTGGGTGCGGGCTATCCAACGCAAAGGCCAGGCTATCCTCTACGGGCCACCGGGAACCGGCAAAACCTATCTGGCCGAACATCTGGCACGTCACTTGGTCAGTGGGGGGGGAGGGTTCTGGGAAATAGTGCAATTTCATCCTGCATACACCTACGAGGATTTTATCCAGGGCTTGCGCCCGCAGCGTGGCAAAGATGGAGGATTGGAGTATGTCATCGTGCCGGGTCGTTTCCTAACCTTCTGTGAACAAGCGCGCCACCGTAAAGATACATGTGTGCTTATCATAGACGAAATCAACCGGGCCAACCTGGCTCGCGTTTTCGGTGAATTGATGTATCTATTAGAATACCGCGACCGCGCGCTTCCCTTAGCAGCAGGGGGGATGCTTAGCATTCCACCTAACGTTTATATCCTGGGCACTATGAACACTGCCGACCGTTCTATTGCCCTGGTTGATCATGCATTGCGTCGTCGTTTTGCCTTTATCGCTCTGCATCCCAATTATGAGCTACTGCGCCACTACCACCAAAAGACCGGTTTTAATGTTGACCCTTTGATTCAAACCCTCAAGCGACTCAACCTCCAGATCGACGACCCGCACTACGCCATCGGTATTACTTTCTTCTTGGATACAGCTCTGCCCCAACACCTTGAAGATATATGGCGGATGGAGATTGAGCCTTACCTAGAAGAGTATTTCTTCGATCAACCGGACAAGGCGCGAGCATTTGCATGGGACAATATTGAGTCACAAGTTAAGGGTTGAACAAGGAGTTATATGCCAGATTACGTCAAGTTTAAGTGTACACTAGACACCTTCCAGCCTGTTGCCACTACCGCAGTCCGTTGGCTCGACCAGGAACGGGATTACGATCTCGCCGCTGCATTTTGGCCTGAAAATTTGCCTCTCACGCGTGGGGTATGGGATGAGGCCCATGGACGGCAATTCCACTATTGCGCGATTATTAAGCCTGGATGTGCCGTTGCTGAAGGATACGCCATTTCTGAATGGCGCATTGTCGCCATCGCAGCAGAATGGCGTTATACCGACCATGCCTGGGAAGTCGCTGCCGTTAGAACTGCATCCAGCGTCCGCCAACAAGGCTATGGTAAAGCTGTTGTCTCCTTTATCACTGCCAACATCCTGGCAAATGGCCGTTTGGCAACCTGTACTACATCCTCAGACAATATCGCAATGCAGCGCACCGCCGAGAGTGTAGGGTTTCAACAGGTATGACGTATATAAAGATCATGTTCTGTTTGATTTACAAACTCACCATTTAAAATTTCATCCTTTGAGGAGGTTATCCATGCAATGGGAACATTTAACGTCAACTGATTTCGCGCGAGCCGTGCAAGACACGGGGGTTTGCATCATTACAATGGGGGTAGTGGAAAAACACAGTGAGCACCTGCCACTCGGCACAGATTTTCTAACTGCCCACAAGATCGCGTGTCTGGCAGCGGAAAAAGAACCGGCTGTGGTTTTTCCCCCATTCTACTTCGGGCAAATCTACGAAGCTCGTTGTTTTCCCGGCACCATCACGCTTAAGCCTGCATTGCTCATTGAGTTAATTCAAAGTGTGTTCGATGAAATTGGGCGCAACGGCTTTAAGAAGATCATTGTTCTCAATGGTCACGGGGGTAACAATCACTTGCTCGGCTTTCTCGCGCAGTGCAGTCTATGGGAAGAAAAGCCTTATCAACTCTATTTACCAATGCGCCATCTCTCATCTGAAGCCGAAGCAGCGTGGAAGGAAATGCAGGATGCAGCTTATGGTGGACACGCTTGCGAAACAGAGACGTGCCAGGTCTTAGGCACTTACCCAGAACTGGTCAAAATGGATCGGATACCGGAAGAACCCGCTATACCGCTGGGCCGTCTCGCCCATCTACCTCCCACCTATACTGGTATTTGGTGGTATAGCGATTACCCGAATCACTATGCCGGCGATGCCCGCCCTGCCACTCTTGAAAAAGGCCAAAAGCTCATACAGTGGAGTGCAGAATACCTGGCGGACTACATTGCGGCAGTGAAAGCCGATACTGCGGTCGCTGCGTTGAGCAAGGAATTTTTTGAGCGGATGTCACGGGTTTCAGGATAATCAGACTGCCGCACCAGATCTTCTGAGAATAGATTCTATGGCTCTACCGAAAAAAGCCCTATTTACCGCAGAGTCGCAGAGGACGCGGAGAAAATTTCAAATGATGTGTAATAAAATCTATGGTTGCGCT
>JAFGFI010000052.1 GCA_016931185.1 Anaerolineae bacterium | reverse complement strand
GTAACTATTCAGGTGGGACGCACTTTTACGCTTGAAATGACAGTGGGAAACGCAAAATCGCCGTTTTTGGCTTGGAATAAGTGCGTCTCACCTTTAGGCTGAATAGTTACCCTGGTTCTTTATTTGCTACCGGTGCTATAATGATTGGGTAAGTTTTGCAACTCCCCTGAGTGTGGGAACCCCAGAGTTCCCACGGCATGGCTAGACTAAAGGCATCAGAAACAAGGAGGAGCCACGTGAACGTGAAGCTCACCGGTTCGGATCGGCCTGAAGACATCAAGCGTATTGCGCGGATTTTGGAGATTGTGCAGACCATTGCGGCTGCGCCGCAACGCTATCTTCGCCGCGATTTGGCGGCGCGGTTTGAAGTGAGCGAGCGCATGATCCAGAAAGACCTTGAAGTGATCCGGCATGGCTTGGTGCTCCCGCTCGAACATGGCCCAGAAGGTTATTATTTCGCGCGTATGCCACGCTTGCCAGCTCTCCAATACACCTTTTCAGAAGCGTTGGCGTTATTACTGGCCGTCCAGGCAGCACAACAGGTTTCCGGGATCGGGTCTGCAGAATTGGCTGCCGCGACAGCGCGATTAGAGGCGCTTTTTCCAGCCGAGTTTACGCCGTTGCTCCGGCAGCATGGACAGCGCCAGCCCGTCACAGTCCAGGGGGAACATCGACAGCAAATGCTCACGTTGCTCAATCGGGCGTTGGTAGAGGGGCGCAAAGTACAGATGACGTATGCGACACGCTCACGCGGGGGAGAACACAGCGAGCGTGTGGTGCGACCGTATACCCTGTATCCGTATGTACGCTCCTGGCAATTGATCGCTTACTGCGAGCGGCGGGAAACGGTGTTGATGTTCAAGGTGGATCGGATTCACACGGCCAAACTGCTGGATGAGCCTTACACGATCCCGGCAGATTTCGACGTGGATACTTACATCGGCGATACCTGGGGATTATTGCGCGGCGAGGGCGGCGGTCCGGAGGATGTGATCTTGCGCTTTGCGGCGGATGCCGGGCAGCGCGTGGCCGAAGAACGCTGGCACGCCAGCCAACAGGCTGAAATACAACCCGATGACAGCGTGTTGTTCCGCCTGCACATCGCAGTGACGCCGGAATTCGTGAGTTGGGTGCTGTACTATGGGAGTCAGGTAGAGGTGCTGATGCCGGATAGCCTGCGGCAGCGGGTGACGGAGGAGCATCGGAGGGCGGCGGAGGTGAATGAAACCTACATACATAATGCGGATGATACTATTCACGATTGAGTATTGAACGGATTTCAGGACAGGAGGTGCCAATGCTGAAATATACAGGACATCCATTGGTCGATGTGGGGATTGCGACAATCACGGCGTTTGCCGGGAAGCGGGAACCGGCGCAGGTGACGGAAGCAGACCTGGACAGTATTGCCGATTACATCGAGCAAGAGTACGTCCGCCAACCGTTGATTTCTTTCTTGACGGTTGCTTTTCCCAATTCTGGTTTTACCCAACCGGCCTACAACAAGCAACCAGAGAAACGGCAGGTTTACGCCGGGCGCGTGCTGCGGGCTTATCGCGCTGACACAGAAACACTAGAAGAAACCTGTGTCTTCACCGGTGAGCCGGCGGCGGCGGTATCTTTCGATGTGAAAGGCGAACTGGAACCAGGGCGCGCTTTTCGCCAACACATTCCTTTGCTTACAGGTGAAGGGTTTATCAACTTTCACCCGTATGGCGATGCTGGAATACCGGTTTCAGGCAAGGCGTTGTTGGCGATTCAAGCATTTCCTCTCGGTTGCGCAAAATGTGGGGGGCGATTACTGGCGGTACATTCTGACAATCCAGAATTGACCCGGCATTTTGCGGCAGAATTCTTACAAGAAAACCGCCGGGCGGTACAACTAGCGCAGGAATCAGGCAGTAGCAAGTTGCCAGAAACGAAATATGCGCATCGCACGTTGCTGATTGATGTGTTGTTGCGGGCGCATCAATTGCAACGCGAGGCGCGTGATGACGAAGCGCTCTTTTCCCTTACAGCTTACCACCTGACCAACAGTGGACAGGGCGCTGATCTGAATATCTATCCCTTACCGATGCAAACAATAGGCTTCCTCCGCGAAATGTATAGCGATCACTACCGGCATCAATGGGAACCTCTCGTGCGCCGGGCTTGGGAAGTCGCGCCCAAAGGCAAGAAAGATACCGAGGGCTTTGAACCGCGCAAGAACTGGTTGTATGAAGACTTGTTCAACCTGCCGCAAAGCGCCGCGCGTTTTATCCGCACTTACTTTTTGCGTGTGGCATTGCGGTATGCGCAGGGGAAAAGCGGAACCGATCCACGCACAGGATATTCATTAAATGACGAAGCCAATCTGGTTTCGTGGTCTATCACCGCTTGTTTTTTAAGGAGGATTCTGAATATGGAAAAAGAACGAGTAGAGCAGATTCGGCAATTGGGGGATGCGCTGGCCGATTACGTTAGCGGGCAGAATGACCGGCGCTTCTTCCGCGACTTCTTCACAGCACAACGGTACGACTATTTCCGCACGGCTTTGATCAAGGCCAATACGGCCCATGTACGGCGCGGCAATCCGCCCTTCCTCACACTTGACCCGTATATCGCCGTTTTTGAAGAAGGCGATGGCGTGGCACAAACGGATTGGCGGTTGGCGCGCGACCTGGTATTGATCCGCATGGTCGAGCAATTGTATCAAAAGGGATGGTTTCAGAGCAATATGGATGTATTGCCGGAAACGTCCGAAGAAACCGAAGAAGAACTTTAATCCACATCACAGATTCAGGAGGATAACATCATGGCTTTCGTAACTGGTTTGTTGTTGATCGATGCACCTGCTTCAGCGTTGAACAATCTGGGCAGTATCCCCGGCGCGCGTACCGATAACACGGTAGGCGTCAAAATGATTCGCGCTAAAGATGGTCTGTATCCTTACGTCTCGGCGCAAGCATTTCGTTACTGGCTGCGCGCCACGTTGGTAAACGGAGTGTGGGATTGGCAATCAGCTCCTATCTATCGGGAAGAAAAAGTTGCATATACTGATGCCAACCCTATCGTGTGGTGGGATGACGACCTTTTTGGTTATATGCGAGCACCTGGAACAAGCCCTAATGCTAAAAAAGCACGTCGAGATGATTCTGATTACAATAAACTCACTCCACTGGACGTAAATAGCAAAGGTGATGAACAGTCAATAACAAGGGTTTCTCCCTTCCGTGTCAGCACACTGGTCTCTATTGCGCCAGCGCCCCCTACAGAAGATTTCGGCGTGATGTCCAGGCATGAGGGCGATCCGGTACCGCACGAGCATCAGTTCTACCGCACCACCCTCAAAGGTTTATACTCGCTGGACCTACACGCCAGCGGCACGTTCTCTTACCGCCAGAAGACCGGTTTTCGCAATCTCGATGACACTCGTATCGAACTGGCAAAAGAGAAGGGCCTGGAACACCTGGAAGCACAGAAGTCTTACCGTCTGCCCCAGGCGGAACGGCTGGCGCGGGTCTGCGCGCTCTTTGAGGGGCTGGCGCATCTGGAAGGCGGCGCGAAGCAAGCGCTGCACTATACCGATGTCACCCCGGCGTTAGTGGTGTTGGCCGTTACCAGAGGCGGCAACCACATCTTCGGCCACATCGTTGGCGCGACCGGGCGCGGTCTGCCGGAGTTCAAAATTGACGCGCTGCGCGAGGCGTTGACCGTTTTCCAGGACGCTGTACTTTCGCCAGTGTACGTGGGTTGGGTGGCCGGTTATCTGGATGAGGAACGCGCCAAACTGGAAACGGCCTTGCAAGCGGGCGGCGCGCTGGCCGAGTTTGCGACGCAGATTCACGTCGCGCACCCGCGCGAGGTTTACCAGAAACTCATTGCGGACTTACAGGCGCATCCAGAATGGTTGGATTAGCCGGAAGGAGGATGCCATGCGCGTGCTCAAAGTGGTGGCGGAGGGACTAACCACGTCCTTCCGTTACCCACATTTTATGCAACAGATTCATCCAAGCTACCAGATGCCGCCCCCGGCAACGATCTATGGGCACATCGCCAGCGTCCTGGGAGAGTGGTTCGATCCTGCCGGCGTGCAATTCGCCTATCACTTCACGCATCAAGGCAACGTGCAGGATATGGAACACATCATTGTGCTCAGTGCTACGACCGGGAAGTTGTCAGGTACGGCTATCCCCAAAGTATTGGAGGGTAATGTCAATCCCTTCAAACGCGAGTTGTTATTTCAACCCCGCCTGACGTTGTACATCAACCGGCCTGAATGGGAGAGTGCCTTTCATAGCCCGCGTTATGCGGTGGTATTGGGGCGGTCGCAGGATCTGTTTTCGTATACGCAAGTAGAAGTGCTGGACTTACAGCCCGCGCCGCGCGCGTATTTCGAGCACACCCTGCTGCCGCACAGTATGGCAACGCGCGTCGGACGCGGCGTGACAGTGTTGATGCCGCGTTATCTGGACAACGCGCGCAATCGCGCCCCAACCTTCAGTCGTTATGTGGTTTTGCAAGAACGGGTCTATAGCGACAAATTCTACACGTTTGGCGCGGCAACACCCTCCACCTATTGGACAGATCCAACTGCGCCAGTCTATGAGGATGCGCCGCTAGGGTTACTGTTTCACAGTTTTACAGGAGATGATGGTGAAGCCCTCATGTTGGCCTGATGCTATGGAAGAAATGCTCTGGGCCAAAAGCGCCGAGCGCGGCGCGGATAAACGCCCGGAGAGTCTGGCGCGCCATACCTGGGATGTGTTGCAGCGTCTTACCGAGTTCATTGCCTTACGGCCCAACCTGCCACAGACATTGGCAATGCCGCGCCTGTGGCAGGCGCTTTTCTGGGCAGCGTTTTTGCACGACTTTGGTAAGGCGGCCGGCGGCTTCCAGGCGCGTTTGCGAGGCGGCGAAAAATGGCCGTACCGCCACGAAGTCCTCTCATTGGCTTTCGTGGATTGGATCACGGCGGACTTCACGGAAGAGGAATTGACCTGGCTGGTGGCTGCCATTGTCTCACATCACAAAGATGCGGCAGACATTCAACGGCAGTACCCGGAACCGGAGGAAGATGACGAGGATTGGTTAAGCGATTTGCTCATCCAAATCGAACCGGCGGCAGTAGAAGCATTATGGCATTGGTTGGACGATTGCAGCACCGTCTGGATAGCAGATTTTGGCTTGGATAAAGTCGGAGTAACCGCACCAGTTTTGCCCGATTTGACGCAAGCAATGGCGCAAATACAGCGACAGGGTGTCGTGCGCATCCGGTACTGGCTCAAAGTCTACCGGCGGTTTGTGCGCCGACTTCAAGATAACGCGCACCAGGGCCAAATCGTCGGCGCATTGACCTTGCGCGGCTATCTGATCAATGCCGATCACAGCGCCTCGGCGCACGCAGGCGCGCTGCCGCAGGTCAGTTTTGCGGCGGAAACAATCTTGCAGGGGATGCGCGGCGCGCCATACGCACATCAGACTACTGCCGGGCAAACGAGCGGTTCGGCGTTGCTGATTGCACCCACCGGTAGCGGTAAGACTGAAGCCGCCTTGCTATGGGCGGCGCGGCAAACCGGTAACGGCGCGCCGCTGCCGCGTTTGTTCTACACGTTGCCTTATCAGGCCAGCATGAACGCGATGAAATTACGGCTGGCGCAAACGTTTGGAGACAAGCAAGTGGGCTTGCAACATGGGCGCAGTTTGCTTTCTTTGTACCGGATGTTGCTGGAACAAGAGGATTACACGCCACAGACGGCGGCCTGGCAATCAAAGTGGGCACGCAATCTGGCACAGTTGAATTATCCACCGATTCGGATTTTCAGCCCCTATCAGATGCTCAAGGGAATGTACCGGCTCAGGGGATATGAGGCGCTGCTCGTCGATTATCACGACGCGGCGTTTGTCTTCGATGAAATTCACGCCTACGAAGTAACGCGACTGGCGATGATCCTCAAAACTATCGCCTATCTCTCTCAAGCCTTCAACGCGCGGTTCTTTGTGATGTCAGCTACGTTCCCTACGCTGGTCAAAACCTGGTTACAAGAAGCGTTGGGGATGCCGGTAGAAATCACGGCGACAGACGATTTGTTCGCCGCGTTTTGCCGTCACCGTTTGGTTTTGCTGGATGGGGAAATTGTAGACCCGGACGCACTGGAATGTATCAGCCAGGATGCGTTGAGCGGCAAATCGGTTTTGGTAGTGTGCAATCTAGTGGATCGCGCGCAAACCGTCTACCGGCAGTTACAAACGCGCCTGGCCCCGGCGGGGATTCCGGTGGAGTTACTGCATGGGCGTTTCAATATGCGCGACCGTTCCGCAAAAGAGCAGTTGGTACGTGATGCAGCGGGTTCGACCAGCGCGGCAAGGCGCGCGTTGGTGTTGGTAGCCACGCAAGTGGTGGAAGTGAGTCTGGATATCGACATTGACACCCTCTACTCTGATCCGGCTCCGTTAGAAGCATTGGTGCAACGTTTTGGGCGTATCAACCGACGACGGCAACAAGCCGACCTGGCGCCGGTTCACGTCTATCGCCAACCGGCAGATGGACAAATCATCTACGACACGACGTTGGTACAACGCACGTTGGCGATTCTGGAACGTGAAAACGGGCGCGCCATTGATGAAGCGGCTATCGGGCGTTGGTTGGATGAAATCTATAGTGACGAAGTTGCCGCACAGTGGCAAACACTGTATCGGCACGCTGCCGCCGAGTTTGAGGCGACCTGTATTCAATCGCTACAGCCCTTTGCCGCCGACCAGCGCCTGGAAGCAGAATTTTACAAAGCCTTCGATAGCATCGAAGTGTTGCCGCAAAGCCTGCTAGAAACTTATCAACAAGTGCGTGAGGAACAGCCCATTCTGGCCGGGGAGTTGTTAGTTTCGATTAGTTGGCGACGTTATTATGCTTTGAAGAACAAGCAATTGCTGTCGGCAAAGACAGATGATTTGCCGCCGATCGTCAACACAAACTACAACGCGGAGGTAGGGTTGATCTTCGAGAATCGCTAAAAAGGGACGCGGGGCGGCGGCGGTAGTGTTTAATGGGAGAGTGTCATATCAAGCGATTTCCAAGGCTGGTTCAGGGGCCGTAATGGAGATCATGCCGGCAGTAGATTGGCGTGTTAAACAAGATACTTCAGGAGGTATAAGCTATGCACCATTTCACCGCCCACCGTCTGCGCTTCACCCTGGAAGCGCACGATATCGTTGAGTTGAACGAGCATCAAGGCTCCGCCATTCGCGGGGCGCTGTTCCACGCGCTGCGGCGCAAGTTCTGCGCGTTTGCCCGCCAGCCGGATGCCACGTGTGAGACGTGCGCCCTGGCACAAACATGCGCGATCGCTACATTGGTCAGTACCCTCGATCCGCAGCACGCGCGCGGGCAGGATCGGCCCAGGCCATTTACGGTACAGCCGCCGGTGTGGGGAGAGGAGGGAGCGGGACATTTCTGGGAACGGGAGGATGGGTCGGGGGTATTCCGCTATGAGCCGGGAGAGACATTGCAGTTTGGCTTGACGTTGTACGCGCAGGCGATGCAGTTGTTCCCCTACGTGGTATTGGCGTCGCAGGAGTTTGAGGAAGGCGGGTTGGGGCGCAAGTGTGAACAGTACGACGGGCGCTGGCGGCGTGGGCGGCTGGCGGTGCGCGAGATATGGGCCGAAAACCCCCTTACGGACGAGCGCCAACCGGTGCTGCGGGAAGGCAGCCGCAATGTGTATGTACCGGATGCGCCGGTGACGCACGCGCAGGTGCTGAAGAATGGAGAATGGAGAATAGAGAATGGAGAATTTCCCCTCTCTCTGGTCTTTTTGACGCCGACGCGCCTGGTGGATAAAGGGCATTTGCTGAAGCCGGAGATGTTCCGCTTTCGGCCTTTCGTGCAGCGGTTGCTGGAGCGGTTGGAGAGTTTGAGCGGCGCGTTTTGCGATACGCCGTTGGACGTGGATTTTCCGGCGCTGCTGGCGGAAGCAGAGGCCGTGCAGGTGGTCGAAGAGCGGTTGCGGTGGGAGGAAGTGCGCAGTTACTCCACGCGGCGTCATGCCGAATCGCCGTTGGGCGGGTTGGTGGGGCAGGTAACGCTGCAAGCGGCGGACTGGACGCCATTTTTGCCGTGGTTGCTGTGGGGGCAGTTTACACACGTGGGGAAGGATGCGGTAAAGGGGAATGGGATATATAGAATAGTGAATGATGAATGATGAATGATGAATGATGAATGATGAATGATGAATGATGAATGATGAATGGGGAAAGAAAAGTGAATGTTTTTAGGAAGCATGGTTATTGTTGAAATGCAAGATGGGTTGTATACTGGAAAGCATGTGGAAGAATGGAGAATGGTGAGGGGAGAATGGAGGTGAAGGATGCGTGAGTTGAAGGTGACGTTGGAGACGGTGACGCCGTTGTTTTTGGGTGGGGCGGATCAAGAACCAGAATTGCGTCCGCCAAGTGTGCGTGGGCAGCTACGGTACTGGTTGCGTGCAGCAATTGGAGGAGTTATAGGGGATCAAAATTTAGACGATTTGAAGAAAGCTGAAAGTGAGGTTTTTGGGGATACCAAAGGACAGGGAGCGATAGGAGTTCATATCTCTCAAAAAGACTTACCGACTGACCGTGTGAATCCTCTACCCCATAAAGAATCTCGCACACGCTTTGAAGGCTTTTTGGCAAACCAACGATTTGATTTGATTCTAGCACAACAACAAAACATACAGTCCTCATGGTTAGCCGCGATTGGGGCATTGCTTTTAATGTCCGCTTGGGGTGGATTGGGACGACGCTCACGAAGAGGTTGGGGAACATTGCGAATACTGCAAGCCAATACCCAGGAAGCGCACCTGAATGAAAACTGGATGCAAATAATGCAAATGTGTCCAAATTCAGTAGAGTCCTGGCAAGTATATTTGTCTTTGGTTTATGGGGCCACTCTGTCCGCATCCCGCTCATTATGCAAAATGTTGAAAATTCCTCGGCAAGTAGCAACGCAACCAACGGCTTTTCCAATTTTAAGGACGCAACCTTTGGGTTGGCTAAGTAACAAGATTTATGCTCAACCGGAAGATGCAATTAGAGAATTTGGAGAACATGAGCACAATTTCGGTGTCACGAAAGCCTTCGGGAGTGCAGATAGACCTCGTTGGGCTTCTCCATTATGGGTACGAGTTTTTCCTGTCAAGCATCCCAAACCTGGATATATATTGGGGCTGACACTGCTTGAGTCACAATCTAGTATAGCTAACTATGAGCGGCTCCATAAGTTTATCAACAGTTGGAATGATTTTGTGGAGGTAACACAATGACCCAACATGTTCTAATTTTCTCGCTTGGCCCTGTACAATCTTTTATCGCTGAGGCGCGGCGGGCGCATGATTTATGGGCTGGCAGCCAGATGCTTTCCGCTTTGGCCAAGGCGGCCGCAACAGCAATCGGCGGTCAATTAGTGTTGCCTCATTCATTGGATGGGGATGATATGCCCAACAAAATTGTGGCTGTTGTCGAAAACCCGGATCAGGCCGCTAGACATGCGCAAGATGCGGTTTGCCGACGTTGGCGCGAATTAGCTGCACAGGCATTGGAAAATTCCAAGCTATCTCAAGGGGGCGACTTTGCTACGATTTGGCAACGGCAACTTGAGCATCATCTGGAATTTGCTTGGGCAGCGGCAGAAATAGAAGGTAATGAAATGGCGGCTTACAGGCAAGCCATGTCAGCTCTAGATGCGCGCAAACAAACGCGCACGTTTGACCAAAGCCCAGAAGATGGCCCCAAAGATACTCTCAGCGGGCAACGTTCCGCGTTGCGGGAAAACATGAGTCGAAAGGCAATAAGCACTTATTGGGAACGAGCGGCCCAACGGCATCCGGACAAATTGAAAGCTGATGAGTGGTTAGATGCGTTGAGCGTAATGAAACGTTTTGGAGAATATAAGCTCTTCCCTTCAGTAAGTACAGTCGCAGCAAGTAGTTTCTTAGAAAAGGCAAAAGGGTTGCCTGAATTGCTGGCATTGCGTGCTGCGTTGAACCTTTTGGGGGTTTGCCGCCCCAACAACAGTGGCTTGGCTTTTTGGCCTTATGATGGTGATATGCTGTTTGAAGAAACCTATGCTTCACAGCGCTTCAAAGCCAGCTATGCCCAAGCACAAGGCGATCCACGGCCTACCTTATTGGTTTTGAAGCAGTTGTATAAGGCTGTCGAGGCGCGGCCTGGCCCTTACTACGCTATCGTGCAAATGGATGGCGACCAGATGGGTAAGCATTTAACTAGTGGCTGCCGCTCATTGCAAGATATACAAATGGTGAGCAAACGGTTGGCGCAGTTTACCGAACAGGTTAAGAAATTGTTGGTTCCACCAAATGGCTATTTGCTATATGCCGGCGGCGATGACGTGTTGGCTTTGCTGCCATTGGATTCAGTATTGAAAATGGTCAACGAGATAGCGCGCATATATCGTGAGATTTTTCAGGATTGGGAAAATGAGGCTTTACCTTTGGATAAAGAAGGACATCGCATCCCATTCACCCTCAGCGCCGGCATTGCTATCGCGCATCACCTTTACCCGCTCGATGCGGCCTTGTCAGCAGCGCGAGCGGCAGAAAATGCCGCCAAGCGCATTTACGGGCGTAACGCCATTTGTCTGACTGTACTTAAGCGTTCCGGCGAAACTGTACAGGTGGGTGGGCGTTGGCATATAGATGACGTAGACGGCGGGACGTTAGGACTATGTAACGCTGTTAAAACGCATTTTATGGAGCATCGGCTGTCTGCCAAGTTTGCTTACGAAGTGGCGGCTGAAGCTCAAGTGGTAACGGGATTACCGGACGCAATCCCGGCGGTTCTTAAACGACTACTCAAGCGATATAAGACGGATGCGTTGTCCGCCACAGATTTGGCTTACTTGATTAAAACTTTGCCTGTGTGGGCTGAAGTGCATAACGCCATCGTACCGGCACAAACAGTTAAGAATAATGGTCAGATACAGAGAATCCCACAAGGGCTAACCGAGTTGGGGCAGTGGTTAGTATTGGCACGGTTTCTCGCGCAAGGAGGTCAAGAATGACATTGCAATTATTTATTGAACCTGCCGATGTGTGGTTGTTTCGGGATGGGCGACCCTTTAACCGAGGTAGTGACCACCGCGCGCAAAGCGTGTTTCCGCCGCTTCCTTCGGTTTTGCAAGGTGTTATCCGCTCTCATTACATCGCACTAAACGGCGGTATTGAAGCGTATCTGCGCCGTTCACTGCCAGATGTAGAACAAGTCATTGGCAAACCCGGTTGCCCTGCGCCCGCGACTTTTCAACTGCGTGGTCCCTTGATTACCAAAAGAGAAAAGGGACAGTTGATGCGATATATACCTCTACCCTATGACCTGTATCGCCGTGATAAGCAATATGAGTATTTGAAACCACAAATCAAACCCCAGGTTATGACCGATCTGGATACCAAGTATCAGTTGCTTTGGCACGCAGAGGATTTTGAACTTGAAAAAGCGGATCAAGATGAAACCTGGTTAGACGAGCAAGGTCTTTTAGCATATTTGGAAGGAAAGCCGATTTCTGCATCTCATGTAGTAAAGAGCGATAAACTATTCCACCGCGAGCCTCGCATTGGTATTGAACGCGATGATATGACACGCGCCACACGCGAACGGATGCTCTACGAGACTGAGTTTATTCGCCCATGTGAGAATGTTGGTCTATACGTAGAAGTGGACGGCTTACCGGATATTGGTTGGCAAACAACCGGCGTCATAAGTATGGGCGGGGAAGGCCGGTTTGGCCGGTATGAACGTGGCGTATGGTCACCATTGCCACAAGGTTTACCGAGCGCGAAATGTAAAGCATGTCTTTTAACGCCAACCTATTTCACTGGTGGGTGGCAGCCCCAGGATTGGGGGCAATTTTTCAAAGGTGCGCCGCGTTGTATAGCAGCGGCAGTAAATAAACCGCTGATGTTAGGAGGTTACGACTTGGCGCAACGCCAGCATAAACCAGCTTACCGGTATGCGCCCGGCGGCAGTGTCTACTTTTTGGAAAATGCAGGCGAGTGCAAGGCAAAAACTTTATGTGAGTCGTTCAACGGAGATGGAAATGTATCCACGGGTTTTGGGCAATTCATTTTAGCAAAAGGAGAATGGTAAGATGTTGACTGAACAGACGTTGTTGTTTATTTACACCGAAACCCCGCTCCACGCGGGGACAGGACGGGGTTTGGGCGCAGTAGATTTGCCCATTCAGCGGGAAAAGGTAACAGGCTACCCTCTAGTGCAAGGTAGTAGCCTCAAAGGACGGTTGCGCGCAGCCGTGCGCGAAGCGAAAAGTTGGAAAGACGATAGTGCAGAACTGGCAGAATTATTTGGGCGCGCTGGCGGAGAAGGCGACAACTGGGCAGGGGCGATTGCGCCAGGCGATGCCAAGTTGTTATTGTTCCCGGTGCGTTCCCTGGCAGGTATCTTTGCGTGGATAACAAGTGTGGATGCGTTGGCGCGCTTTGTCCGCGACACTGCCATTGCTGGTATGCTCCTTGAATGGGATTTGAATACCGCCCCCGGTGAAAACCAATGTTGGATTGCAACCCAATCTGCCGTTGCCCCAGGGAATCAAGTTACATTAGAAGAGTTTTCGTATACTGCCAGCAAAAACAATCTGGTAGATGCAGTCGCTACATGGTTATCCAGGAATGCACTGCCTACAACTGCTGAATATCAATATTGGCGCAATAACCTGGCGGCGCACCTGGTCATCTTGCCGCGTGAAGACTTCCGTGATTTCACTATCTCCGGTACAGAAGTGGTCACGCGAGTGAAATTGATCCCTGATCTCAAAACGGTCCAGGAAGGCGCGTTGTGGACCGAAGAGGCATTGCCCGCCGACACATTGCTCTACGCACCGGTTGCGTATGGAGCTTCCCGTAAACAGAATGAAGACAAAACCTCGGTTAAGAACGCGACCGAAGTTTGGCAAATTGTGGGAGCATTGAATGAACGACGGATGCAATTAGGGGGAGACGAGACCACCGGGCGAGGTATAGTCATGCCGCGTTTTTTGGCGAAGACGGAGGTGAAATGATGGCGCAAAGAACCGTTGAGCAAGAGCGGGCCGAGCAGGCGCTCAAATGTGTGAATGAAGCCAGAAATGCTAGTGAATATGGCTCATTGGCGCGCAGAGCGCCAGCAGATATTCAAACCAATGGGTTAGGACAAACCCTGGCTTTTTGGCGTTCAAAGGGTTGGGAAAGTAGCAAACCCAAAAACAATGGGCACACACTTATGTATAAGCATTTATCAGCCTGGGTGTGCAAGCAAATGAAATGGAATGAACAAGCCAAGCCTTATGGACTGCTGGATTGGCTGACCACCTGCACGACTGCCGACTATCGCCGCGCCACTACCGAGGTGCAAGCCTTTTTGATCTGGCTTAAACGTTTTGCCGAAGCAGAATTGGAATAAGGAGGTGTTATGAATCACCAGCAACAGTATAAAGGGGGCAAACACAATCCTACGCCTACTGAACTGCCAAAATTGTGGCCGTTTCCTAATCCTCCTCTGCAACAGATCAATCAATGCGCCAATCCGGGGCTATTATTTGACCGCTACGTGCGTTTTCAAGCTGATTGGATGTTGGGCGAATACGCCACCGACCCGCAAGGTAAAAGGAAACGAAGCGCCAAGTTGTGGAATCTGGAACAAATCAGCGATGCGCAAAACAAACGCTGTGCAACTCCGGAATGGCAAGCTTTGCATCAAGCCTTCATCCAACGTTGGCGAGAAACTGCGCTCAGTCAAGGGGCCGCGCTTTGCAAAATGACCCCGGAGTGGCGTTTTATTACCGGGTTGGGTGCAAAAACTGCACTGGAAGTGGGATTCACATTCCATCGGTTGTATGGGTTTCCTATTATCCCCGGTAGCGGTCTCAAGGGATTGACGCGAATGGCCGCGTTATTTGAGATTGCCGAGATGTTGAGTATCGAAGGACTTGGATTACAGCGCACCCGCGAGTTATTGGAGCAAAAGCAGAAAACACCTTTTCAGAAGTTGGAGATTTTTTTGCTTGCCAATGATGAACGTATGCAAGAGAGTACAGCGAGCAATGCCAGAGTGAAAGAACGGTTGTTGCATGAAGAACAACAAGCATTGGTGAATCTCAAATTGGAACGAGGCTTGACTGCACTAGAAAGCAATAAAGTGACTATATTCCGCCGCATCTTTGGCACGCAATATGCTGAGGGCGAAATTGTTTTTCTGGATGCTGTACCAGCGGAACTACCCACACTAGAGGTGGATGTAATGAATCCCCATTTTCCAGAATACTACCAGAACAATCAGTTTCCCACCGATTCACAATCCCCCCGACCAGTATTCTTCCTTACGGTAGGGCAAACGCCTTTCTGGTTTGCAGTAGGACGGCGTAGTCAAGTAGGGGCGGAATTACAAACAATTGCGCTTAATTGGTTGAAATATGGATTGACCAAATTAGGCGCGGGCGCTAAAACAGCGGCAGGATATGGGTACTTCGTGGAGGTAGCATAAATGGGTGTCTATCATTTAATGGGATTAGGTCGTTCTGTTGGTGTAATCACCGGCCCAATTTCATATCTAGCGCATCGCTATCAACGTTGGAATACTGACGATCAAGTCTTCTTCGCCCGTTCTGGCGAAGTTAGGCAACGTCAAAAAAACCAGAAGGTAGGCGATATACAAGCATTAGTATTGTTCACTACGCCTGAAATTCTTTCAGGCGGATTACTTTGTTTAGACTACATAGATAATCCAGATGGACGTGTTACGGAGGTGCCACAGAAAAAAGGGGGCGCAACTAAAGAAATATTAGGCCAAATGCTGAAACGCCGGTGGCCCTCTATTGTGGGTGGTCGTGAAAGTGGGGATGTCTTTTGGTGTGAAATTGACCGTCGTGACATTCAGATGACTTACAATCGTATCATCCAAATCGTTGCTGCGCTTAGTAGTAGTGGTGGACAAGGTCATGAAATGTGGATTAATCTGACTGGTGGTAACAATGTAATTAACCTAGCTTTGGAGTTAGCAGCCAATCTTTCTGGCGAGGTGGCCCGACTCTATTATATACAAGCGGAAACGGGGGCTGAGAAATGCACACGCTTTACTGCCGAAAATGGGTATTGGGTAGAGCTACCTGTGATGCCGTTAGCATTAGGACGACTGACACTAGCTATTTTGGATCTGCTAACCCATAAGGCAATGACCAGCGAAGAACTTTACAGCCGGGCACATACTGAGTACTGGGATTTGATGCATGGTATCAGTTCCCAAGAGGCGTTTATGGAAGCTTATTTGCGCCCGATGTGGAAACAGGGCTTGATTGCAGAATCAGAAGCGAGCTATGTTATGGGGCCACAATGGGCACTTATCCAGCCATACCAAGAGCGTTTACAAATTGCGCAACGAACCCAACGGTCTCTTGAGCAATTGGCGCAACAAGAAAGCTGGATCACACGTGAAACACTTAACTTAACGAGGTGATCCCATGCTAATTCTCAACCTCTCCCACCCCCTCACCCCCGCGCACCTGGCGCAGATCGCTGCCCTCACCGGCCAGGACGTGGAACGGGTGATGGACGTCAAGAGCCAGATTGACCCGCAGCAGCCGCTCGTCCCGCAAGTCGCGGCGCTGGCGGACGCGGCGGGGCTGTCGCCGACGGAGTGGCAGACGACGCCGCTGCTGGTGAATCTGCCCGCGCTCAACTTCAGCGCGGCGGTGTTGTTGGCGGAGTTGCACGGGCGCTGCGGCTACTTTCCCCCGTGTCTGCGCCTGCGCGCCATCGCCGGAAGCCTCCCGCCGCAGTACGAAATCGCGGAGGTGCTGGATTTGCAGGCGATTAGAGAGGAAGCGCGGAAAAGGCGCTAGGACGCGCAAGCGACGGCTTACAGTTTACCGCCTTGCGCGCGCGTAAAGTGGTAAAGCGGTTTAGAGCGGCGCAAGTTAACCGCTAACAAAGGAAATGGCTGGTATGAGGTGCATGGCAAATGGAAACGACAACACTGATCATTGACCAATTCGGTTCCTACCTGGGCAAGCACAGCGAACGCCTGCAAGTCAAAGTGAAAGGCGCGCTGATCGCCGAAGCCCCGTTGTTGACGTTGGAAAATATCCTGATCCTGGGCAACGGCGTTTCGCTTTCTACCGACGCGCTGCGGCTGTGCGCGGAGCACGGCATCCCCGTGCATTGCCTCTCCTCGCGGGGCGAGCCTTACGCGGCGCTGTACGCTGCCGGGCTAGGCGGCACGGTACAGACGCGCCGGGCGCAGTACGAGGCTTACAGGGACACGCGCGGCGCGGCATTGGCGGCCGGCTTTGCATCCGGCAAAATCCAGAACCAGGCCCGCTTGCTCAAATACGTAGCCAAAAATCGCAAGGAGAAGGACCCGCTATGTTACGCCGCGCTGCAAGAGGCGGCGGGCAAAGTGGACGCGCACCAGAAACAGGTGCGCGCCTGGCTGGAAGGCGCGCGCGACCTCAACGAAGAAACGCGCCGCGCGGAGTTGCTCTCAATCGAAGGACGCGCCGCGCAGGCCTATTGGGAAGGCGTGCGCCAGCTTGTGCCGCCGGGGTTGGCGTGGCCGGGGCGTGAAGGGCGCGGGGCGAGCGACCCGTTCAACGCCGC
>JAFGFI010000051.1 GCA_016931185.1 Anaerolineae bacterium | reverse complement strand
CGATTTTCCTTCCGGGAAGCTACGGGGCTGCCACTGCGTGCTTCCCGGAAGGTTGTTGTTGAACCCAACCTTCCGGGAAGTCCACTCATCTGGAACAGAACAGGAGGTTTCGGTTGGGCTAAGGGCTGGTTTTAGGGAGCTGGGCGGAACTTCCCGGAAGGGAGACGTTCCCTGCAAAAAAGTGACGCTCACCCGGCTCATTGACAAATTGGTAAATAGGTCACGGGGTGGTATAATCGCGGATGGTTTGAAGAACAATCTGTTGTAGAAGGGAGTTTGAGATTATGGCACCACCTATTAATCCCATTTTATTGCAAATTGGACCTGTTTCTATTTATTGGTATGGTGTGTTGGTTGTAACCGGTATTATTTTAGGTACGAATGTGGCTGACTACCTGGCGAAGGTAGTAGGGGAGGACCCGGAACGGGTCTGGGATATGTTGCTGGCGGCTGTATTCCTGGGAATCATTGGGGCGCGGATTGAGTATGTGTTGACCCCGCCGCACTGGGATTACTACCGTGCCAATTTATTGCAAGTTCTATATATCTGGCAGGGGGGACTGCGTATCTACGGCGCGGCAGTTGGAGGCGCGCTGGGGATAGGTATTTATGCCGCGACCCAACACATCAATACCCTGCGTCTGTTGGATTTCGCCGCGCCGGGGATGGCGTTGGGGCACGCCATCGGGCGTTGGGGTAACTTTATCAATCGCGAGCTTTACGGCCCACCGACCACACTGCCATGGGGTTTGGATATTCCCACTACCTACCGTATCGGGTCTTATATTGACCTGACACAGTATCCAGAAAGCACGCGTTTCCACCCGGCCTTTCTCTATGAATCCCTGGCGAATTTACTGCTCTGTCTGCTCCTGATGGGGCTGTTCCTCAAATTGCGGAATTATTTGAAAGAAGGCGATATCGTCATTGGTTATCTCGTGGGCTATTCTATTATCCGCTATTTTATGGACTTCCTGCGTACCGACAGTA
Source organism: Anaerolineae bacterium (assembly GCA_016931185.1). Lineage (GTDB taxonomy): Bacteria > Chloroflexota > Anaerolineae > B4-G1 > SLSP01 > JAFGFI01. The sequence goes on along the minus strand of JAFGFI010000051.1, from coordinate 6,267 downwards.
CCTCCGCGCAATCTCTCGCCCTTATCATTATTGCTTTAGGTATCCTTATCCTCTTATCACGCCATGTCTTTTTCAAAAAACTCCGTCCGCGAGCGGCGAGTTAGGAGTTACGCTTCACGTTTCACACAGAGGTATCTATGGATGTACGTTCTCAACCGGATATTGTGCTGATCATTTTAGATACGTTACGGGCCGACCGTCTTTCGTGTTACGGGTATGGGCGCGAGACCAGCCCGCACATTGATGCATTTGCTGACAAGGGGGTTCTCTTCGAGCGCGCGATTTCTCCCGCGCAGTGGACGATTCCCGCGCACGGATCACTTTTTACGGGAGAGTATCCCACGACTCACATGACGCATCAGATTTACGACAAGCACAGCAAGGATCAGGCTACTATGGCCGAACTTCTCCAGCGCGAGGGCTATCGCACGGTGGGCTTCTGTAACAATCCTCTGTTGGGTGTGGTAGAAAACGATCTTGACCGCGGCTTTGAGGAATTTTACAATTACGGCGGTGTTTTCCCGGAACGCCCCGACGTTTCCGACTCCCGCCCGCGCCGGGCAGGTCGCGCGTTACAGCACATTATACGCCGCCTCAATCGTCTCAATGGACCGATCCAGGAGATTTTCACCCACAACGACTTCCTTTTGGGTATTATGCTACATCCCCTGATCGCGCCATTCTGGCAGCGATACATCAATTTTAAGGGCAATACGCGCCAGTCGCTGGGCGATATGGTAGGTTATCTGCGCACGCGCCAACGTAAGGGCCGGGACCGCAAGCTGGGCCGTGGTCGCCCCCTGTTTGTATTTCTCAACTTGATGGAGACCCATCTGCCCTATGGCCCGCCCGCCCGTTTAGTGCGCAGGTTTGCCCCCTACTATCTCAAAGATCGCGAAGCCCGTGATTTTATGCGCGGCTACAATGGGGAAACATTGAAGTGGATTATGCCCCTGATCGAGCCGTTTTCCGAGTTGCAGCACCGTGTACTGAACGATATGTACGACGCAGAAGTTGCGTATGAGGATCACCAATTGCACGCGTTGTTAGACTATCTCGACCAGCCGGAGGTACGCGATCACACGTTGGTGATCATTATGGCCGATCACGGTGAGGGGTTAGATCATCACGATTATGTGGGCCATTCCTTTGTGACTTACGAAGACCTGGTCCGCGTGCCGTTGATCCTGCGTTACCCGCGCGTTTTCCCAGAAAGGCAACGGGTTGAGAAGGCAGTCTCCACACGCCGTATTTTTCACACGATTTTGGAAACGGCAGGCATCTTCCCCGCCACCAACAGCGCGACCGAAGTCGATGGCGCGCCGGTAGATGTGAAGGCTTTGAGTCTGACCCGCTCGCTTAATGGTTCTGACCCGGAGAATGGCATTGTGTTCTCCGAAGCCTACCCGCCGCAGACGTTACTCCAGTTAATGGAACACCAGGCCCCGGCGGCTATTGATACCTTCCGCTGTCGTTTTCCCCGGAGAGCCGTATACCAGGGGATGGATAAGCTGGTCACGGTAGGCGACGCACCTGATGAGTTATTTGATATGCGCCGCGATCCTGCCGAACTTCACAATTTGCTCCCCGACAAGCCCAACCTGGCCTCGGATCTGGACACGCTCCTGCAAGAAGCCGTCGCCGTCGCTAAATCTCGCCGCCCCGCCAACGGCCACCCCAACGCAAACGTGGACTTAGAAGCAGATCGCGACCTGGCAGAGCGATTGCGGGGATTGGGATACATTGAATAGCGTATCCGTGAAAGAGCAAGTAGAATAGATTTTAAGATACTTGACAAATTTTGAATTTAGTTGTATACTACAATCATTAGGCAATCCAACTAATTACATTTTCGACAGGTGGAATTTATGGCACTTACAGAAAAAGCATATTTACAAATCAACCAGGCGTTGTTTAGCCTAACACATGCCTACGAATCACGGATGGCAACAGATGGGAACTATGAAAGTTTGAGCCTTGCCGACTGTTCGGTACTGATGGTATTATGCCAGTTCGCACCAATAACCGCCGCGCGTCTGGCGGAGATTATGGACATCAATCCCGGCACTATCTCGGTCTATGTTCAGCGATTGGTAAAAAAAGGCCTGATACAACGGGAACAGGATGCCGACGACCGGCGCAATTGGTGGCTAACATTTACGGAGACCGGGCAATCGATTGCCAAGTCCGTGGTCGTAGGGGCGGCGGATTACACCCGCGATTTTCTATCGGCATTGGATGAGGAAGAAAAGGAAACACTGCACCAGTTGTTGTTAAAGGCTTCTCACAGTCTTGGATTTAATTGGCAGTAAGTTTTTTTATCAAATAGTTGGGTAGCCCAACCATCCTCATTCATAGCTGTTATTATCATAAGCTGTTTTCAAGGTTTCTTACAATTTACCCATTTTCGACTTATCAATTTACGATTTTCAAGAGGAGAGAAAATGATGCATACACAAAATGTTTCTAAATCATCTTTACTGTATTGGCCGGCGCCATTCTTCACAATTTGGGTGGGCCAGGCATTGGCAATGATCACCAGTGAACTGCTTCAATTCACATTGATCTGGTGGTTGACCCAATCCTATAGATCGGCAACCGTGGTGGGGATTGCGACAATGATTGCATTGCTCCCACGAGCATTGCTGAGTCCCTTCCTGGGCGCACTGGTAGATCGTTGGAATCGCCGGATGATACTGTTTGCCAGTCATGGCATCATCATCTTATCTCTCATCTGCATGAGCTATCTTTTCCAGGCAAATGCAATATCACTTAGCATGATTTATCTGATTATTTTCGTGCGCGCCTGTGGCAAAAGCTTCCAAATGCCTGCAATGGTATCCTCAACGACACTCATGGTGCCACAGCAACATCTTTCACGGGTAGCCGGGCTGAATCAAATGGTGCAAGGAATTATGCTCATCGTCGCTCCATCGCTAGGCGCGTTGCTAGTCCACATACTCCCACTATATGCTATCATCGCAGTAGATATTACTGGCGCCCTTATCGCTATCATCGTCTTGATGTGCATAACGATACCCAACCCATCGCCTATAGCAGACGCCATCTCACCGCCGGCCGGGTGGAGGTCGCTGTGGAAAGATGTGTATGCTGGCATACGATATATCTGGAATTGGCGCGGCGCACCAGAGATGCTTTTTATCTCCATGATGATCAACTTTCTCTCAAGCCCGGCCTTTATGCTGACCTCAATTTTGGTCACCAAGCGGTTCGGTGGCGCAGAACAAGAATTTGGGGTGATCGGTGCAGCAATCGGGATCGGGATGGTCTGCGGGGGAATGGCATTAAGCGTCTGGGGCGGGTTCCGCCGGCCGATGCAAACCTCCCTGGTAGGCATACTCGGTATGGCGAGCGCAATACTCATCACAGGACTGGCCCCCAAGTCAGCCTTTTGGTTAGCAGCAGGAGGCATGTTCGTTGGCGGCTTTATGGCTCCCGTGTGTATGGCGCCAATCCAGGCCTTAGTGCAAAAAGCAGTCGAGCCCACAATGCAGGGGCGTGTTTTGACACTCCTCGATAGTATCTCTACAGCCATCGCCCCATTAAGCCTGGCTATCGCCGGGCCAATATTCGATCACTTGGGGCCACAAACCTGGTATATCAGCGGTGGGGTCTTAGCAATGCTGATCGGCATTGTGGGATCCGCTACGCCACGTGTCTTAAACCTGGGAACACCAGCAGCTTCCGCGGATCACAGAACACTACAAAAGCCGTAGTGAAGGGGGTATTTTTCGTTTTCGGGTGTAGATCCGAAAACGAAAAATACCTTCGATCCCCTACTTTACTCCTCCCACCCGCACAACGCTTCCACATACGCCGCCGAACCATCCCGCAGCCAACCGTCAAGTTGTGCCTGTTCTTTGAGCTGTTGCCCACGTTCTCTGGGGACCACAACGTAGCGACACGCGCTGTTCGCTATCTCCGGCAGCGCGGTCATATCGCCCCACAGTTTCTCAAACTGCGCCACCGGGAATATATCCTCCTGCCCATGTCCCCAACGCTTCTTCACATCCTTGAGCGTGATGTAGGTGGGCATCCGCGCGGCAACCGCCCGCACTGCATCCGCTATTTTCCCCGCATCATCCAGATCGGCACGTGTCAGGTCGAAAAGCGCAAGCAATTTATCAATATCCAACCACATGGTGTTACTGTTGTAATAAGATAGCTCAAACTCATCCTCTTCACGGGGCAAAGCCATCCCCTCGATCAAGCGCAATTGGCCATCCACCCGCGCCAACCCGCCGCCGCGATCCTCCACACGACGCATAATAACCTCAACCGTCACCGTTGCTCCTGAATCCAAATGCCATCCCAACAACGCGGGATCTACATCTGCACCCACAGTATCCACATTGTGCATCATCAACACTTGCAACTGTGGTCGCTCCGCCAATAACCGCGCCAGCACTCCATTGCGAAGCAGATTGGGGATCTCAAACCAGTGCCCCACAGGGTGTAGACATTGCAGTGGCACATTGTCCCGGTAATCGTTACCCTCACCCATCTGCTGCGCCCAGCCGATGAGGGCCGCGTGCAGGCTTTCAAGCACCTTTTGCGCCTGCTCATCAAGCAACTGCTGTGGCATCTCCTCCCACGCAAAGCGCAAGTCACGCGCCATCGGGATCAAGCGCAATCCCACTGCCCGCCCTGGCGATAAATACAATGGGCCTGTATATCCGTATTGACCTTGCGCTGCCAGGTAGTCCCGAATCGGACCGTGTGTCAGATAACTGGTCGTGATCACATGGGGAATCGGCATCCCCACCGCTTGCCCCACACGCCGGCTTTTGGCTAAGTGTACCTCCACAAACGAGCGATGCTTTCCGCCTAACTTACAAAAAGGGTGCAAGGCCTTGACTACTCCCGCGCCATGCGTCCACCGGCTTCCTACCCCGGCCGCCAATGTCACCACCGCAACCCGACCCTCACGCAATGCTTGCAACCCCAGCGTAGTGATTTTGGATGTAGATCGCACGTTATGAACCACAGGTTCTTGATCCATACTTCGTGATTCGTGATTCGTGATTCGTAACTCGCTCATTTGCCGGTTCGCAAAATCCACTACATCTCCCGGCCGCGCGTCGGCAATTACCGTGCTGGCAGGCAGACGGTTCTGCGCCAGGCCGATGCGTCCACTGCGCAAATCAGCTCGGATTTGCTCGTGCTGGATATGATCGAAACCTAATTCTGCCAGGAGTGCATCCAGATTCTGTCCCGCGCTAACTTCCTCTTGAGGACGGGGAATAATGCGATCAAACAACATCTGCACCATACCCGAAAGTTCTATACCGCTGTCACTCTCGGAGACTTGCGGTTGCGCGCGGCACGCCGCGCCAAACCGATCCAATTCAGCCCGCCGCGCCGGGGTCAGCGCGTACCGGTCACGCTTGAGCAGCGCGGGAACAAGCAACGCGTAATATCCCGCCGACATCAACCCACCGTCGCGCACCTCGGCCACTGTACCCCGTTCATTGATAGCAAAATCATAGACCACGGGTTCCATCGCAAAGGGGAGCGCGTTCTGTAATGCCTGTTTCGTCTCGGACATCATAATCTGCAATCGCGTCTGTGCCTCAGCCTTGCGCGCCGGATCAAAAATAAAGCCCATCCCGCCACCGGACATCCCACCCAACATCCAGAATCCCCAAAAATCTTCACCATAAACGGCGCGCACGTGCTCAATGAGTGTCATTGTATAAAGGTTATTGGCCCACGGAATAATGGTCTGAATAGGCCCGAAGAAATTGCGTGTAGTGGCGGCCCCAATGCTGCGCACGTCACCTTTTTGAAGCAACGCCACGATTTCATCATAGATGCACATCGCCTCCTGCCGTGCTACCCACTCCGCCTCGGAGCGCAGCAGATACTTCTCCGTGACCATTTCCAGGATCGGGCCAACATCCTGCGCCATTCCCCCATGAACAAGCACCAGGCTATCCTGCAACCGCGCGCGTGTCCCGGCATCTACCTCTTCGTAGTCCATAATGTGATGCCCCGGCAACAATCGCCCCCGACTGATGCCATGTTCTGGATCTTCAAGCCCGGCCAATTGCCCGGTGATAAGCTTCATCCCCGGCCAGACGCCGCCAGAATCCTGCCATCCCCCGCCTGAACCGGCCAGCCATTCACCCAGGATCGCGCGCGCAGCCACCAGACGTCGCTCATGTTCTTGCAACATCCCCGTCAGTGCGCGCGTCTGCCCCGTGGCGCGCATACAGACCGCGATGAGACACGCCAGCAGACTGG
>JAFGFI010000050.1 GCA_016931185.1 Anaerolineae bacterium | reverse complement strand
CTAAAATTGCTTTTAAGTAGGTATTTTTTGATTTCGAGCTACGCTCGAAATCAAAAAATACCCTCTTTTCCGGCGGCTTGAGCCGCACAATCCGACTCAAAGTGTAACTTTTGAGATAACTGTATTGAGGATAGGAGCGTACCATGGGAGTTGTCGTAAGTCATCAAGTTGCCCGGCGCGTTTCTTCACGGCCACGTGACCCGGCAGAAGTCTTATATGATTGGTTTCAGAATCAGTACTGGTCCCCCGATCTGTACCTGACCCTGGCTAATAGTGAAAATGCCTTCGTTGAATTATCCGATGGAAAGGTGCTGATCTACGAGATGCCAACTCCGCAGCACCAAGGCATTGTGGGAAATTTGTACATGGCGTTACGCGCTCACGTTCAGGCGACCCATTGTGGCAAGGTTTTCGTCGCGCCGTTGCCGGTACAACTCTGGCGCGGCAAATTCCGTGAACCTGATGTGATGTTTTACCGGTCCATACACCTGGCGCGTATAGGTGAACAGTTCGCCGGTCCGCCTGATTGGGTGGCGGAGGTGCTTTCTTCCTCTACGCGCAATATAGATATGCTTACCAAAACCGGTGAATATGCTCTGGCCGGCGTCCCTGAGTACTGGTTAATCGATCCGGAAATGCAGCGTGTCACCGTGTATACGTTGCCAGAAAATGCGGAAACCTATCATCTGTCTGCGGAATACAATGTTGGCGAACAGGTGCGGGCCGAAACCCTACCCGGATTTACGGTACTCGCCGGTGAACTATTTACGTATGATTGAACCTGTACCCTTTACTCATATCGCAGCGCGTCAATCGGGTTGAGCTGCGAGGCGCGCTGCGCGGGGTAGATGCCAAAGAATAAGCCTACAGCAGCGGAGAATAAGGTTGCCAGTAAGATGGCCTGGGCAGTGAGAACTGCCTTAAAGCCTTCGTCGCGCAGAAAATACGAGACTGCCGTCGCGCCCGCGCCGCCGAGCATAATGCCGATGAGGCCGCCAACCATAGAAAGCATCACGGCTTCCACGAGAAACTGCAAGAGAATGTCGCGCTTGCGCGCTCCTACCGCTTTGCGCAACCCGATCTCCCGTGTCCGTTCTGTGACGGAGACCAGCATAATGTTCATAATGCCGATGCCGCCTACCAGCAGGCTGATGCCCGCTATCGCCCCCAGGAAAACGGTCAACACACCTGTGATTTGCTCGAAAGTACCGATGATGTCCGACTGGCTGATGACAGAAAAATCGTCGGGATCTCCCGGTAGAATATGGTGGCGGTCGCGCAAAATTTGGGAGACTTCCTCAATCGCCGCTTCCATGCGATCCTCGTTCACTGCTTGCACGTAACTTACTTGCATTCGAGGCTCACCCTGGGGCGTGCGCCGGGGGAAGATGCGGGTGTAGGCGGTGGAGAGTGGGATAATCACCACCTCATCTTCGCTTCCAAAACTGCTACCGCCGCGCTCTTCCATCACACCGATCACCCGGAACGGCACTCCGTTAAGGCGCACAATTTCCCCTATGGGCAGTGGGTTCTCAGGGAAAAAGTAATCGGCGGTACTTTTCCCCAGAACCGCTATCCGCGCTTGCGCGCGCTCGTCTTCTTCCGTGATAAACGTCCCCACACCAGGGTACCATTCCCGGATCTGGGCGTAGTTGGCCGGTACGCCCTGTACCTCGACCGACTTATCTTTCCCCGGCACCGTCACGCGCGCTTCCCCGGCGGCGATGGGGGCGACGCGCAGCACATTCGGAGCTTGCATCGGATCTTGCATGGCTTCGGTATCTTTGAGGGTCAGGTAGGCGGGCCGCGTTAATTCTTGCTGGAAGTTGCCCGGAATAACAAAGAAGAGATTACTGCCAATAGATTGGAATTGCTCGGTAATGTAGGACTGGACGCCTGTTCCTACCGACATCAACGTAATGACGGCCCCTACACCGATGATGATACCCAACATGGTTAAGGCGGCGCGCAGTTTGTTGGCGGTCAGTGCCTTAAGTGCAAGGCGCACGCTTTCCCAGAATTTCATCCTATCACCTCTTCCTCCCCCAGGGGCGCTTCATCTGCCTGGATCGGATGGGTAACGATTTCCTCTCTGAAAATCTTGCCATCAAAGAGATGGAGCACACGTTGCGCGTGTTGGCCGATGCGAGGATCGTGCGTGACCAAGACCACCGTGATCCCTTGTTCCCGGTTCAAGCGTTGCAAGATAGACATAACCTCGCGTCCTGAGGTGCTATCCAGGTTCCCGGTAGGCTCATCGGCCAGGATAATGGCCGGGCGATTGACCAACGCGCGCGCGATAGCCACGCGCTGCTGCTGTCCCCCGGATAACTCATTGGGCATATGGTGGATGCGGTCCCCTAACCCAACCGATTCTAACATAGCTTTGGCCTGTTCCCGTCGCATTTTGGGCGATGTCCCGGCATATACCAGGGGGAGTTGCACATTGTCCAGCGCGGTCGTGCGCGGCAATAAGTTAAAACTCTGGAAGACAAAGCCCACCCCGCGATTGCGGACGGCAGCTAACTCGTCATCGCGCATTTTGCTGACGTCCTCACCATCCAGTTGGTATATTCCATACGTTGGCTGATCCAGACACCCCAAAATATTCATCAATGTGGACTTACCAGAACCCGACGGCCCCATGATCGCCAACGTTTCCCCCCGCTTGACCGCCAGGGAAACGCCCCGCAGGGCGTGAACTTCGTTTGTGCCCATGCGGTAAATTTTATGTAAATCTTCGATCCAAATGACAATATCGTCCATACAAAATCAACAAATCTCACATGATAAATGGAGATAGAAACTTCTCCGAAAATATCCTTTGCCCCCTTGCTCCTCCGCTCCCCCGCTGCTACTGCGGTGGGCCACTGTATTCCAATAGGTTACGTTCCTCAGCTATTAACACCACCGTTTGCCCTTCTTCCAACCCGGATCGTACTTCGGTGTAGCGCTCATTACGCTGCCCCACGGTAATGGGAATACGTTCAATGGCTTCCGGCGATTTCGAATAATAGGTATATGTCTCATTCGTCACTTGATCGGTACGCACCGCCCAGTTTGGCACCAACAACACATCCTCGAGAACGCGCGTGCGTATCACAACACTGGCCGTCATACCGTCACGTACCTCAACGGTGTTATCTGCTGTCAGGCGTACTTCTACCGGATAAGCAATCACACCGCTTGTATTGGAAGGGGCAGAGGTAATCCGCTCCACCACACCTGCTAAGGTCACATCGGGATATGCGTCCAGTATGACTTCGACGGCTTGTCCCACGGCAACTTTACCGATGTCGGTTTCATCAACCATCACTTCGACATACAACGTCGTTGTGTCTAACAGGGAAAAGGCAGGGACACCGGTGGGAACTGCCACTCCTTCCTGTAGATTGACCGTCGCCACCACGCCCGCAAACGGGGCTTCTATAATCGCTTGGGGTAAGTTTCCCTCAGCCTGTTCCAAATCCAACTTAGCCTGCTCAATTTTTAACTCTGCCTGCTGGATGTCTTCTTCATCCGGGCCTTCATCCAGTGTCTTGAGCCTGTCCGCGGCCTGCTGATATGAATGATAAGCCGTGAGCCACTGGCTTTGTGCTTGTTTCACTTCATATTCAAGCTGCATCCGTGTCACACCCACATTGCCATCCGCTTCCATATAGGCCGCCGTCACATACACCCCATACACATTATCCAGCCCGTACTTTTTGATCGTATCCCACGTACCATCGTAAGCATCTTTGGCATCATCGCGGGCTTCTTCCGCCGCTTCGATATCGATGTTACCCTCAACTTCAGCAGCTTGCTGGCTTAACCTGGACGTTTCCATCACTGCCGCTGCGTTCTGCATCTCTAATTTAGCCTGTTCAATATCGGCCTCGTCGGCAGGTTGGGTGAGCTGTACCAGGTTAATCTCGGCTTGTTCAAGTGCAATCCTGGCCTGGGCTACAGCTCGATCGAGATCGGCCGTATCCAGCCGTGCTAAAACCTGGCCTGCCCTCACGGTATCTCCTACCTCGACCGTGACTTCTGCTACGGTACCGGTCAGGTCAAAGCGTAAATCCGTCTCCTGATTCACGGCGACATTGCCGCTCGCCACCACGGTGATTTCTAAATCTTCGCGCGCGACTTGCCCTGTCCGCAACACTTCTTCAGCCGCAGGCTGTGACTGCTGTTGCCACCACCAGTATCCCCCAATCCCTCCTCCAATGAGGGCTAGAAAAATGATCCATCCTAAGAACTTTTTCATTCAGATACTCCCTATATAAATCCGGTTTTTGTGGGGGATGTCTGCATCCTCTAAAACCGGTTATGGGTTATTGCCCCGATGGCCCAAAATCCAGTTCGCGTTCTTCTAAGACTAAGGCGATGGTAGCCCCTTCATCCAGGCCGGAAAGGACTTCAGTAAAGGTGTCATTACGCTTACCCACAGTAATGTCTATCTGTTTAGGAACGCCGTTCTCCAGGCAATAACAATACACATAGGTTTCCCCGCTGGATTGCTCGGTGCGTACTGCCCAATTGGGAATCAGCAGTGCATTCTCGATTTTTTGCGTGCGGACTAGCACACTCGCCGTCATCCCATCGCGCACTTCAGCATCGCTTATATCTGTCAGTCGCACCCGCAACAAATAGGAAACCACGCCACCTACATCGGTCGGTGATGGCGCCATACTGGCAACCCTCCCTTTAAGCGTAAGCGCGGGATAGGCATCCAGGGTTACATCTACAAGTTGATCCATAACAATTTTACCGATCTCGATCTCGTCTACCATCACATCTACATATAACACGGCATCGTCTACCAATACAAAAGCGGGCAATTGGACCGGGGAAAGGACATGTTGCTGGACATTGACTTCAACGATGCTGCCGGCAAAGGGCGCGCGTAAAGTTGCCTCATCCAGATTCTCGCGGGCCTGTTTGAAATTTAATTCGGCTTGCTCGACCTGTAATTCTGCCAGCCGAATTTCTTCTTCATCTGGCCCTTTCTCTAATTTCTCCAGATTCCATTCGGCCTGCTGATAATTTTGATACGCCGTGAGCCACTGCTCTTGCGCGCGCTGCACGGTGATCGCCATATTCCGCCGGGTGATGGCCTCTTGTTCTTCTGCGTCTTCATATACGTCCCGATCATGCTCAAGTGCAGGACTGTCTCGATCCTCCGCATCCCGGTACATCGTGTAAGCATTCTCGCGGGTACGCTGTACCTGGAGGATGGCACTGTTCGCGTCCGCCTGCGTTGTGATCTTCCCCATACGCGCTACTTCCAAAGCCTGGGCCGCGCTCTGCAAGCCTAACCGTGCCAATTCCAGGTCGGTTTCTTCTACCGGGCGGGTGACCGTTTTCAAATTCAGCCGCGCCTGTTCGAGGGCGATCTCTGCCTGGCGCACTGCCCGCTCCAGATCTGTCACATCCAAACGCGCCAATGCTGCCCCTTTTTGAACGCGCTCGCCTACCTCGACATATACATCCGTAACTGTGCCTGGTGTATCAAATTGCAGATCGACCGTTTTGTCTACTGCCACATTGCCGCTGGCCGATACAGTGATCTCCAAATCCTCCCGGACCACTTCCGCTGTGCGCAAAATCTCCAATGCCTGCTCTTGCGGTTGCCGGGTGCGCAACCACCAAAATCCTACACCCCCGGCAATCAGCAAAATGAGTATAAGCCAAATCCAGGCTCTCTTCATCATTCTCTCCAAACAGATTCCTAAATTACAACTATGCTAAGCTACACCTATTATACCATGTCACCACTTATTTTAAGCCCCTCCCCGGATTGCGTCAACAGGGCTATCGCACTTGGATCTTCCAGGAAGCTGTGAGTCCCTTACACAGGTTAAATACGTGGGATGGGCGCCGGTTTGCCGCATGCTCAAGCCATTCTAAGCTTCCTGGAAGGTTAGAAACGAGGTTTGGGGTGTTTTTTTCATTGGCGGGCGTAGCCCGCCAATGAAAAAATACCTCTTTCCTATGGGGTTATTCGTACTTGTAGTTATTCACTCCGGGGAGATAAAAACGATTGTCGACGGCCAATTAACCATACCAACCCCGCCCCAATCACAAACAGACTCATATTCAGCGCAAAGGGCAATGAGCGGTCAATCGCCGAGAGCTGCCCGGCGATCCAGCCGAAAGGCGTAGTGAGGACAATCAGGGTCACATAAACCATAGCACTGATGCGCGCGCGCTCGTGCGATTCCATTGCAACGGCCAGCAGTGATTCGATCATAGGGTTAACCAGGGCTGAGGCTACCCCTTCGAGTACCACGCTGGTTACCAACAAAGGCACTACGTGCGACGGCATAAAGACAAGCAGTGCCTGGCTGGCGAAGTAAGCCGAGAAACCCACCCACAACGGCAACCGAAAATGAAGTAGATTGGTGAGCCGTGGGCCGAGCAAAAAGAAACATAGGGTCACAATGATCGAACGCAGCATCACATAGATGGAAATTTCCGACTCGGCGAAGCCGAGTTTGGTGGTGAACAACACCCCCCAAAAACTGCCGTGGACGGTGGCATAAATATTGGTGATGACCATCAAGGATAGGGCAGCCAGGGTAGGCCTGGAGTGTAAGATCTGGCCGAAAACGCTGCGATACTCACCCATCAGGCTGAACAGAGACCGGTGGCGGGTTTCTGCGATGCGCTGCCGGCCGCGAACCGTTTCATGTGAATATAGGTATAACACCACAGCCTTGGCCGTTATCATAAAACAGCCAAACACAAATAGCCCGCGCATTGCCGGCACAAGGCCAAAGTGCGCTACAAACCACCCGCCTAGCGGTGTGAAGAAAGATGAACAAACTCCGAAGATCGTAATCCAGGTCCAAATATGTACCAGGTGGCGTTCCTCAGCGTCTTCAACTATCAGGCAGGTCCAGGCAGTATGCGCGATACGATACAGGCCATTCATCACCGCAGCAGCAATGAAAAAGCGCACGTCCTGGGCCACAGCCCAGATCAAACAGGGCACACTCCATGAGACCAGATCGGTGATGAATAAGCTTAGGCGGCGTCCAAACTTATCGACCATTGCGCCGCTGAGCAAAGCGCTGAAAATCTGGAGTGCCAATCCCAGGCTGGCAATCGTTCCAATCCCCTGGTCTGTCACTCCCAGGGCCAGCATATACACCGAAAAAAATGGAGAGAACAGATTATAGGGAATACCGAACATGATCTCGGTGAGTACGGTGACGCGCGGATTGCCCTTAAGCTCGCGCAACGTTTGAAAGAGAGAATGTTTTAAGAGAGTTGTCAAGTTTTTTTCTCCAATGGGATGAAATCTGATTTGCCTTTATCCTTTTCGCCAGGATTCCTGACGGCCTGATCCCATGCAATATACCGCAAACCCAGGAATTTGCATTGTGCGACATCTGGCAAGACACCCCACATAGACCCCCAATAATTTGTCTTATACCCGCTACCTATGAACTGTTGTGTTAAGCCTATCTAAGTGGTATAATTTTTATAGTGACGTTTTTGCCGTTATCCTTTAGAATGTACTCATACTATTAACGCGAGTTGCTACCTTGTGGTAGTGGAAGAGAAAAGGGTGTTTTTTCGCACGCGGCTCTTGCCGCGTGCGAAAAAAACTTCTTTTCCCTTCTCTTTTTCGCCCCGTAGGGGCGAAAAAGAGAAATTCACGTGATAGGTAGCAACTTAGGTTACTATTTTGTAATTTGCCAATTTTTGGCATATATATGTATGGAACCTGCAAAAAATCATATCCGCATTGTTAAAGTAAATAATCAACCGGTGATTCGGGGTACAGATATAACCGTCAGCCAGATATTGACCGACATTGCGCAAGGGGCATCGCCTGTACAAATTTTGGAAAGATTCCCCGTACTCACCCCCGCAGATATCAGTGCGACCCTAAAGTACGCGGCTGCTGTCATAGATGATCTATCCTTTGAACCGGATTCCGCCGGTTCAGAGACGCCGGTGGGTACATCAGAAGACATTAATGTTGTACCGGCTCCCCCTGTAACGCCTGTTTTTTCCAACCAAGTTTTGGTTGTGGATGACTTAGCCCCCAATCGCAGGTTGACGGAATTGATGTTCCTGGGCACTGAATTTGATCTCTCATTAGTCGCCAGTGGCGAGGAGGCGCTGGCACTTGCGCAACAGGAACCGCCGTTGATGGTGCTGAGCGATATTCAGATGCCGGGAATGAGTGGCTTTGAATTATGCGAGCAGCTCAAGGCCGATGCCCGCACCAAAAACGTCGCCATTATTCTCATCACGGCCCATCATGCCAATGTCAAAAAGATCAGTCAGGGACTGGATTTGGGCGCTGATGACTATATCATCCGGCCTTTTCATCGTGATGAGTTGTTGGCGCGTGTGCGGGCGGTTGCGCGTTTGAGGAGAGCGGAAATCGAGGCCCGGCATCATGCCGCCCTCGTCGAGCGCCGTAACCAGGAACTGGAGTTATTAAGTTCATTAGCCCTGGTGGTGGGATCTTCAGCTACAGAGGGAACGCCATTGGAGCAGCTTTTTATTCCTTCCCTCCAGCAACTCCCTCAACTGTTAGATGCTGAGGCGATAGCCTTACTCCTACCGGATATGTACCGTACCCAGGTATTCACCAGTATTGTGACCAGGGATGGACAATCCGCCGTGATTCCTGTACCTGTACATGAGGAGCAAGAGCTGACTCCTTTGCGTATCCAGGAACTCGTCCCTGATATTTTGAACCAGGCGTTGGCGGGTACCGCGTCACCGGCTAATGGCGCGCCATCAAGAAATGGCGCATTGAACATTTCCCCCGCCCCGGGCAAAGATCGCCCTGCGATTCGCTCTATTCCAATGGCCGACCGCTGGTCAACTGTCGGCGCGTTGGCGGTACTCAATAAATATGAGGGAGCGTTCAGTACGTCAGATTGGATGCTGTTAAATTCGGTCGTTGGTATGATTACCATTGTGATAGAAAACGTCCGTCTGTGGCAAAATGTCCAACAACAAGTCGAGAACCTGACATTGCTTAATCAGGTCGGGCAGACATTAAATTCCACCCTGGATTTGGAAAAATTGCTCAGCACGACTACACAACTCGTGCAAGCCTCATTGGATGCTCGCGCTGCATCGGTGTGGCTTCTGGATGACGCCCGGCAGGAATTGGTATTGATGGCCTCTTCTGGTCCCAATGCAGAAATCGTTACCGGCTTCCGCTTGCCGGTGGATTGCGGTATTGCAGGGTATGTAGCTCAAACAGGACATCCCTACTTTTGCGCCGATTTTAAACAGGACGCGCATCATTTTTCAGACGTCGCGGACGTGAGTCATTATACACCTGGGTCTGTCCTGTGCGTGCCATTGTTAAGTCAGGATCGTATTCTAGGTGTTGTACAAGCGATGCGCAATGAAGTTAATGGATTTCGTCCTGCTGACCTCCAGCTTTTTGAGTCTGTTGCAAGCAACATAAGTGTGGCAGTACAAAACGCAAATTTATTTAAAGAGGTATGCGCTTTCAACCAGCAGTTAGAAGAGATGGTGGCCGAACGCACGCGTGAATTGAGGGAAGAACAAGAAAAAACATTGGCTATTCTCGCCGGAATGGCCGACGGCTTATTGGTACTGGATGCTAAACAATGTATTCTCACTGCTAACACAGTTGCCGAAGCCATGCTCAACTTCCGGCTTCATGATATGTTAGGACACCCTATCCCCTCAGAATCTCAGTCTCATCCTCTGTGGCGCTATATTAACACGATAACATCTGGAGCAGAATTTGCACCGGATGCTTCTATCGATCTTCCCGCGCCTCTCCAACCTGGAGAAGTGCTTTCGATTCAAGCTCGCGCCTCGCAGATTAGAGACGAAACCGGCAAGAAAATCGGCACTGTCATTGTGCTGCGTGATATTACTGCACTTAAGGAAGTGGAGCGCATGAAGGCGCGCTTTATGGCGGGGGTCACACACGAACTCAAAACGCCATTGGCTGTGCTCAAGATGCATGCGGATAATCTTTTGACCTATTATGGACGATTGCCCGATCAAAAGCGCAAAGAATTACTCGGTGCTATGCAAAAGCAAATCAAACTGCTGGAACAGTTAGTAGAAGGTATCTTAGATCTGTCGCGTCTGGATTCTGGCGCGGTCGAGATAGAATTCAGGAAGATCAACTTATGCGACCTGATCGCGCAAGTGCTTGAAGGTATACGGCCTTTAGCAGAAGCTAAATCCCTGTCTTTGCATTGGGAGCGTTCGGCTAATAGTATTGCCGTTATGGGCGATGTATCTCAGATAGAGCGCGTTATACGTAATTTGCTGGATAATGCTATCAAATATACACCTGCGGGGGGCCGTATACAGATCGCGGTGACTTCAGAGCATACGGCAGCAGGGAACTGCGTGGAAATGCGTGTTGATGATACCGGGATCGGTATCCCGCCGGAGGCACAAACCCGTGTATTCGAGCGGTTCTATCGCGTCGATCCCTCACACACAGTGCCGGGTACGGGTTTGGGGCTATCCATTGTGAAAGAAATTGTGGAAGCCCATGGGGGTACAATCCGTGTCGAAAGCACCGTTGGGCAGGGAAGTTCTTTCCGGGTGAAATTACCGGGTCTTAAATTCGCAAACCGAGCCTGATTCTGCAAGGAGGACGCATGAGTGAAATCATTTTAGTTGTCGATGACAATCCAGAGTTGGTTGATGGGGTTAAGCTTACGTTAGAAATGGAAGGGTACCAGGTATTAACGGCCGGCTCAGGACAGGCGGCTCTTCAAGTTCTGGACCGTATTACCCCGGATTTAATTTTAGCCGATATTATGATGCCCAATCTGGATGGATATGAGCTTTACATCCGCGTCCACGATAATCCATATTGGGTCCATATCCCATTTATTTTTCTGACGGCGAAGACCAGTAAAGAGGACATCCGCAGAGGGAAAGAATTAGGCGCGGAAGATTACATCACTAAACCTTTTGATCCCCAGGACGTGGTAGCTACTGTGCGGGGTAAACTCAAGCGGATGGCAGAGTTGACGGATCAGCCTATGCCTAAAGATATACGCAAGAATTTGCAATATCTCTGGCAGGGACGGATAGGTCCGCTTCCTATCCCCATTGTAGCCCTTATTCTCGTCGTTATCCTGATAGCAGTCCCTCTCGTGATCGTATTCAATTTGCGCCCGGCTGCTATAGCCGAAACGCCTTCTCTGCGTCCCGATGTGGGTGAGATGGTGGAGGTGCCGGCCGGTGCATTTATCATGGGCGCAGCAGTACCGGGTACATCCGGGACCCACGAGGTAGATCTTGCTGCCTTTGAGATTGATAAATACGAAGTCACCATGGGACAATACAAAGTTTTTGTGGATGAAACCGGTTATGATGCACCGTGGGGGTCATATCCCACCGAGTTAACTGACCATCCCGTCACGCTTGTGGCGTGGGAAGATGCGCGAGCCTATTGTGAATGGGCCGGTAAACGATTGCCTACCGAAGCTGAATGGGAAAAAGCCGCGCGGGGCACCGAAGGCGGACTCTATCCGTGGGGAGATACGTGGCAAATTGCGTTAGCGAACACCAGTGAGGCTGAAGTGGGCAGCACCCGGCCTGTGGGGTATTATGCTGAGGGCCGTAGTCCTTATGGCGCTTTAGATATGGCGGGCAACGTTTATGAGTGGGTAGAAGATTGGAGCGATGCAACTCAGACCACCAAGATCATCCGCGGTGGAGCATGGAATGCCAAGAGTGACTGGGCACAGACCTTTAAGCGCAATGGCGTCCGTCCTAACGAAACCCGTGATAATCTGGGGTTCCGCTGCGCGAGGTAGCGAATTACGAAGATGACTGTAGATTGCGTCGCGTTCATGCACAAGGGTTGGAATGTAGCCGCGCTTTCCATAGCGTGTTCTTTGTCCCTTAAGTGTAAAGGTAACTTGAACTATCCCGGTTAAGGCCACGGATTTGTGAAGTGGGTCATAACGGCGCGCTGTTTGTTACAGTTTTGACAAGGTCCGCCGCAAGTAAGGGAGTAGAGCGTGAGCTTTTCCTGCTCCTACTGCCACACATGCCATCGGTGCATCGGCAACATAAACGGGTACCCCTGTTTCTTGTGTAAGAAGTTGATCGATGTTTCGTAGCAAAGACCCACCGCCGATCATCGTCATTCCCCGGTCAATAATATCCGAAGCCAATTCCGGCGGTGTCTGCTCCAATACAGTCTTAACCATATTGACAATAATGGAAAGGGGTTCTTCCAAAGCTTCCGCAACATCGTCGCTGGAAATTTCTACACTGCGGGGCAATCCTGTTACCTGATCGCGCCCTTGAACTTCCATACGTATAGGCTCCTCCAGGGGCAACGCGGTACCGATCCGGATCTTCGCTTCTTCCGCACTGGGTACTCCCACCATCAGGTTATACTTACGCCGGATATAGGCCGCGATGGCCTCATCCATTCGTACCCCGGCCACCCGCACTGCCGATGAAGTTACCACCCCGTACACAGAAAGCACCGCTGCCTCACTTGCTCCCCCCCCCAAGTCCACTACCATGTGACCTCCGGGAGTATGAATCGGTAGACCTGCTCCAATTGCGCCGGCTAAAGGCTCTGGGATCAGATATGCACGACTGGCGCCGGCTTCCTGAGTGGCTTCGCGTACTGCGCGACTCTCTACCTGTGTCACCCCAAATGGCACAGTGACCATCACATGCGGCTTAAATAGCCGGAATTTTCCTATGGAGCGTTGAATAAAGTAAAATAACATCCGCTGGGTGATGCGGTAATCGGCAATAACCCCATCGCGCAAGGGACGGCGCACTTGAATGGTTTCCGGCGCGCGTCCCATCATCGCCCGCGCCTCTTCTCCTACGGCCAAAACCTCCCCGGTACTGATTTCTTGAGCAACCACAGAAGGTTCTTGCAATACGATACCTCGTCCCCGAATGTACACCAAGACATTTACCGTACCCAGGTCGATTCCTAGTTCTTCAACAAGCGGCATACTTAGTTCTCTCTTTGTATACAGGTTTTAAACAATAGAGATAATAACCGATTTAAGAATTTTGTCCAATCCGCAAAACTAAAAATTAACTTGAATCTATGGTAATCATTCGTTTATTCATTTGAAAGTTGCCCATTTCTCAGCCTTTGGTATACTTGTGGCGACTATACAATCGTAAGTCTAACTAAATTGCTACCTTATGTGAGTTTAGGGTCTGCGGGTAACATTCATGTAGTGTTGGAGAAAATTACATTTGGCCGGAACAGGAATTATTATGCGAGTTGTGGGGGTAGTTGTAGATGCAGAATTTGCTTCTGGCGATCTACCCAGTATCCACAACGCCTTACAGATTGAACGTGAAGATGGTTCAAAGTTAGTCTTAGAAGTCCAGGAACACATAGACCCCCGTACTGTGCGGGCCATTGCGATGGAGAGCACTGCCGGGTTGCGGCGGGGGCTATCTGTGCTGGATACAGGAAACCCGATCACCGTTCCTGTTGGACAGATTACCTTGGGGCGGATGTTTAATGTATTGGGCCAGCCTATTGATGTCGCGGATGCAGTCGCTGTGAGCGCAGATACTCAGCCCAAGCCACCCTCAGCACTTTCTATGGAAAATGTAGCGCGGCGTCCCATCCATATTGGGTCTCCCTCTTTGCGCGAACAGCGCGTGGTGACAGAACCTTTTATCACCGGTATCAAGGCCATTGATTTGCTCACTCCTTATCCACGTGGCGGGAAGATTGGTTTATTTGGCGGCGCGGGAGTGGGCAAAACGATGTTGATGCTGGAACTGATGAGTAACACTATCCGGGAACATTCCGGCATCGTGCTTTTTGCCGGTGTGGGGGAACGCAGCCGCGAAGGTAATGAGATGTGGCTCCAGATGCAGGAAAGTGGTGTGATTGACAACACGGTATTGGTCTTTGGGCAGATGAATGAGCCTCCAGGCGCGCGGTTACGTGTCCCGCTGACCGCTCTCACGATGGCAGAGTACTTCCGTGATAATGAGCGACGCCAGGTACTTCTTTTCATTGATAATATATTCCGTTATATTCAGGCCGGAGCGGAGGTTTCCGCACTATTAGGGCGTCTACCGAGTGCTGTAGGATACCAACCGACCCTGGATAGTGAAATGGGGGAATTACAAGAACGCATCACGACAACCGTCCGGGGCAGCGTGACTTCTATCCAGGCGGTATATATTCCCGCCGATGATCTGACCGACCCGGCGGTGGTTGCTACCTTTGCCCATCTGGACGCTTCTACGGTGCTATCACGCCATCAGGTCAGCCGGGGACTTTATCCGGCTATTGACCCCTTAGCCTCGACCAGTTCCCTGCTTACGCCGGAAACTGTAGGGCAAGAACACTATACGATTGCAATGGAAGTGCGCGCGTTGTTAGCCCGCTACGAAGAATTGCAGGATGTTATCGCTATCCTGGGCATTGAGGAACTCAGTGATACCGACCGCCTCGCAGTACATCGCGCGCGTCGTTTGCAGCGATTTCTTACCCAACCATTTTTTGTCTCGGAGTCTTTTACCGGTATTCCAGGTCAATTTGTGCCGCTCACAGAGACATTACGGGGATTTCGAGAAATCCTGGAGGGTCAACACGATAGTTTACCGGAACAGGCGTTTTATATGGTCGGCACGACCGAGCAGGTTATGGAAAAAGCCCGCGCGGCTCTCGCTACACCGGTTGAAAATGGCACGGAATTATGAAGAAAGTACACAATATGTTAGAAAAAGGGGATTATGGCAGCGCGGGTGCAGGCATCCGATAAACTTTTGCGTTTTCAGGTATTGACGCCGGAACGCACATTATTGGCGTTAGATACTGTTGCTAAGGTGCGCGTCAGGCTTAGTGATGGGATTTGGCTCAGTGTTTATCCCCGGCACGCGCCGCTGATTGCAGAGACCCAGGGGGGCACGGTGTACTATACGGCCGCTCCGGTAACAGGGACATATCGGCCACCGTTCAGAAATAATGCGCAAGATGTCCACGAAGGTAGTCTTGAACTTGCTCCAGGTATCCTTTACATCACGAATGACGTGGTCACGTTATTTACTTATGGCCTGCGCGATAATACCGGCCCGCAGATAATGGAGACGGAGGATATGCAGTTTGATCGTCTGGCGCGCGCATTGCTTCTCGCGCTCAATGCGTACCCCGATGGGGTGTTGGCTACAGAAGAGTGAACAACGTTTATGATATGGTTAGGTGTCGGACTGTTAGCCGGTCTGGTCAATCTACAAGTGTTAGCAAAAACACTGGCGATTGTACATCCTGGAGTCTTGTCTAAATTGATTGTGAGCGTCGTTATCGGCAGTTTCATACTGCGAATGGGAACGCTTACCGTCATATTATGGTTGGCCCTGCGACAGGGCGTTGTGCCTTTGTTGTTTACTTTCGCGGGGTTTTGGTTAAGCCGGTGGTACTTCATCAAAAAAGGTACTTAAAATGGATAATCTTTTTCCACAAGTTGTCTTTCATGTTTTCGGTATTCCCGTGCGCGATACTGTAATTTCCACTTGGATTATGATGGCCCTTATTGTTGGGGTCGCTATTCTTATTCAAAAACGTTTTCCGATGGCAGTTGAGATGTTAATTGATTTTCTCAATGACACTATCTCGGACGTCATAGGCCGTCCGGCCTATGCCTATATTCCCATGCTAGGCACGCTTGCGATCTTTATTGCTATCGCCGACAACTTCGGCATTGTGCCTATGATGAGTACCCCCACTAAGGATATTAATACGCCATTGGCGTTAGCCCTGGTTGTTTTTGTTCTCGTGCATTATTACGGAGTGCGGGAAAAGGGAATGGCCAGTTATCTTAAAGCACAAGCGTCGCCATTGGTCATTTTGGATATCGTTGGGCAACTGAGTCGCACGATGTCATTGACACTGCGTTTGTTCGGCAATATCGTGAGTGGTGAACTCGTTGTTGCTGTCATTTTTTCTTTGGTTCCCATTATTGCGCCCTTGCCGATGATCGGACTCAGTATATTTACGGGCATCTTACAGGCGTACATTTTTACTATTCTGGCATCCAGTTATATCGCATCGGCAATTGAGTGAAGTTAAGCGTCAAGAGTTAGGAATTAAGGATTATGTTTCCTAACTCGCTACTTTTAATTCCTAACTCATAATCTAACCTAAGTTGCTAACCATCACGTGAATTTCTCTTTTTCGCCCCGTAGGGGCGAAAAAGAGAAGGGAAAACTAGCTACCGGACACTTTTTCACAGCAGGATATTTAGCCGCAATTGGGTTGGATTTTGCGATTAAAATCGCTTTTAAGTAGGTATT
>JAFGFI010000049.1 GCA_016931185.1 Anaerolineae bacterium | reverse complement strand
CATACGACCCAAATTGCGGTCTAAGCCCCGTTTACGGGGCGTGGTACTGTAGCCTGGCGGTTGACCGCCGGGCGCTGACCGCAGTGCGCCATTACCGGATTATTTTCTTAACCTTCATAAGCCGTAGGAAAGAGATGTTTTTTCGTGGGCGGGTGTAGCCCGCCCACGAAAAAACACACCCAACCCCTCGTTTCTGTCTGAAACAGGTGACAGGAAACGGTAATCGCTCACAAAACTAAACGGTTACAAATTTTAAAGCAATTAAAAACCTGTTTTTTTTCTCACTTCTTTGGACAATTTTGTGTTATGATAGATGATACAGGCGGAAGTCTGGCCGAGGAGGCGATAGGTATGTTCGATCACAACAAGCGGATACAGGTTCTTCTATTGCGTCTGGTGGGAATCGTTATGCTGGTGATACCCCTGTGTTTTGTGTTGCGCGCGCCAGGCCAGGCCCAAAATCGCCTATCTGACACAATCACCTCAACCCCCTCATCCCAAACTGGCAAAACGATTAAGTTTCGTCGTCTCACTTTAGAAGATGGATTATCTCAAAGTACTATCTACTGTATTCTGCAAGATAGCCAGGGTTTTATGTGGTTTGGCACCGGGGATGGATTGAACCGCTATGACGGGTATCACTTCAAAGTTTATAAACACGAGGCCGATAATTCTTATAGCCTGACACGCAACGCATTATGGCGCTGCCATCGCGACCAGCGGGATGTTCTGTGGTTTGTTACAGAGGATACAGTGCTCCATCGTTATGATCCGTTGACCGATCGCTTCTATCACTATCCGATTGAGACTGACGATCCTTTCAATCAAAGCATAACCAGTATCCGCGTGTTGTATGGGGATAGTGCAGGTCAGTTGTGGATTGGTACATACGGGGGTGGGGTGGCCAAATATGAACCGGAAACCGATCAACTGATTTATTATCATGATTTAAATGCACCGGAAAGTGCGGGGGTCCATGGTAACAAGGTTTATATGATTTATGAAGACCGCGCGGGCGTGATATGGTTGGGGACGGGTGGGGGCTTGTTGCGTTACCGGCCGGAAAGCGACGATTTTGCGCGCTATCCTTACCATATCCGTGGGGAAACCACACCGCATGATCCGGCAAAATCAACCAGCCAGTTCATCACCAATATTTATGAGGATCGTGAAGGTCGCTTATGGCTGGGAACAACGTTTGGCGGGTTGAACCAATTTGACCGTGAGACGGAACAGTTTATCGCCTATCCGCACACGCCTGACGTTCCCCAGAATCTATCGGGGAATACGGTGCGCGCAATCAAGGAGGACCGTTTTGGCAAGCTTTGGATTATCTCAATGGAGCTTTCTGCAGACGGATTCTTTGTCAGCAGTGGGATGGAGCGGTTAGATCCCGAGACGGGATTGATAACACCGTACCGCCACTACCAGGAGGATACGTGTTCCCTGAGTCATAACACCGTCACCAATATTTTTCAAGATAGCCAGGGAAATCTATGGTTCCATACCGTGGTGGGCGGGGTCGATGTGCTTGATTGGGATACCGGTTGTTTTGTCCACTACGCGCATCATACTGATATTGAATATACCTTGAGTGGCGATGCGATAGCCGCCTTTTATGTGGATGAGGCTGGGGGAATCTGGGTAGGCACAGAATTCAACGGGTTAAACTTCTATGATCCGGGATGGAACAAATTTCCTTATCATCAAGTGACGGCAGAAAGCCCTTATCGGGCCAACAATAATTCAATCTTGACGATGCGTGCTACGGTTGATGGTATAGATAATCGTGGTCACGCTTATCGTCTTTGGGCCACGACCTGGGCCGGTGTGAATCTCTGGGATCGGCGCACCAATACTTTTACACTATATCGTGTAGATGATGATCCTAGCAATGCGATTATGACACTTTACGAAGACCCGGCGGGGATATTGTGGGTAGGCGCGCAGGAAGGCCTATATAAGGCCGAGCTCCCGGCGGAGGGGCTTGAGTCGCCACCGCTGTCTATAACATTCACGAAAGTACTCACCGCGACCGGGTTGGGCGGGAGCATCACGGGCATCTTACCCGCCTCAGATGGCACATTGTGGTTGGGTATGCGTAATATAGGATTGGTGCGGTTTGATCCGCAAACCGCGCGTATTACTTATTATTCGCATGAGCCGGAGAAAACTGACAGTTTAAGCAATAATCTGTTAGGGAATATGTTCACGGGGCGCGATGGTGCGATCTGGATTTCCACATTAGGAGGGCTAGACAAATTTGATCCAGAGACAGAGACCTTCACACATTATCGTCCTGACTCGAGTAATCCCCATAGTGTCAGCAGTGCTTCCATTTTTGCACTTTACGAGGATGAAAATAGTGTTACCTGGTTAGGTACGGACAACGACGGCTTGCAATATCTCGATCCTGCCACAAATAGGTTTGGTAATTACCGGGAAGAAGACGGTCTGCCTAACAATGTTGTCTACGGTATCTTACCTGACCGCAATGCCAATCTGTGGCTCAGTACCAACAAAGGATTGGCGAAATTCGATCCTCAGACTCAGACAGTACACAAATACACGGTTCAGGATGGATTGCAAAGCAACGAATTTAATTATTATGCTTACTATATGGCCCCCGATGGTGAAATGTTCTTCGGGGGCGTGAATGGGATCAATGCGTTTTATCCTGAGTTGATCAAGGAGAGTACCTATATTCCCCCCATTGTTATCACCGATTTTCTGCTTACCCATAAATCGGTCAGCCCAGGGCCAAATTCTGTGTTGAAGACTCCAATTGAAATGACAGACGCCCTCGAACTCTCTTATACTGACCGTGTGATCTCTTTTGAGTTCGCCGCGTTGCATTATGCCGCCCCCGATCACAATCAATATGCCTATAAAATGGAAGGCTTCGATGAAGATTGGAATTACGTGGGTAACCGTCGCTTTGCTACTTATACGAATCTGCCACCTGGACGCCGTTATATCTTTCGTGTCAAAGGCTCAAACAGCGATGGCGTGTGGAATGAGGAGGGAACATCGCTTCAGATTTTCATCAAACCCCCGTACTGGCAGGCAATAGGGTTCCGCGTCGGGTTCAGTATGATGGGTATTGCCAGTGTCGCCGGTATCCTCGTGTGGCAAATGAGAAAGTCCCGGCACGCAAAAAACGCCTTCCGGGCAACTTTGCACCGCGAGCTAGAAGCGATCCTTGGAGCAAGTTATAAACTGCGCGCAGTATTACCCCACATTCCAGAAATTCCCGGCGGATGCGACACTGACGTCCGTTTAGAATCTCAGGAAAGTTTGGACATTATCCTGCGCAGTGGAGAACGTATAGCAGAGCTGACAGATAATACCAAAGAATTTTAGTATGCGTTTAGTTCTGTGAGCGAACAGCGCCATTGATAGCAACAAAGCGGCTAAAGCCGCAGGAAAGAGGTATTTTTTCGTTGGCGGGCGTAGCCCGCCAACGAAAAAATACCCTCATCAAACCCTCGTTTTTATCTGGAGTAGGTGACAGAAAACGGTAATCGCTCACAAAACTAAACGGTTACGAATTTTAAACTTTAAATCGAATCGTTGTTGTCGCGCCGGGCGTATTATGTAAATGCAATTCCCCCTTTAGCCCTCGTACCAGGCTTTGGAGCAAATGCAGTCCCACACTGCGCATTTGTAGTGTTAATACCGCTTCTGGGTATCCCGGGCCATCATCCTGGTATTCAAAGCAGACCTGACGATCATTGCATTGGGCTTGATCCTCACAGGTGATGCGCACGTCAATGCGCGCAGTTCTGCGATTGCCCAACGCATGTTTAAAAGTGTTCGTTGCCAATTCGTTAATGATCAAAGCTAAACTGTTAGCCTGCTTGGGTGTGACCTTAATCGGTGAGGGTGTTACGTTTAATATAATGTGCTGATTCCGTGGCAAAATCTGCGCGGTGGTATCAATAATCTGAAATGTTAGTTTATCTAAAGGGAGCGGCGACCACTCGTGCTCCGATAACATTGAATGAACCTGGGATAATCCCTGAATTCTGTTGGCAAGTTCCCGGATCATCGCGCGATACATTTCCTGATATTCACCTCGCGCGTAACGTTGCTCGGCATACAATAATCCGATAATAGACGTTAGATTGTTTTTAACACGATGGTTGACTTCATGAAGCAATGTCGCACGAGTTTCCGCGTCTTGAAGCGCTTGCTGATAGAGGCGCGCGTTCTCAAGCGCAATGGCCGTTTGATTAGCCATCGCCAACATCAGCTCAACATCTTCCTCCGTAAAATCCCGCGCGAATACATCATTGATTGCGGTCAATGTGCCTAAAAGTTCTTCCCGGTAAATTAAAGGTACCACCATGATAGAGCCTCCCTGATTATACTGGTGATGTGCAACCCTACCATCAAATTCACGAGAGTTGTATGGCTCTTTTGGCAAGAGTACAGGTTTCCATTCACGAATCACTTCCCCACTAGGTCCTTCCATAACTTTTTCAAAAGAGTCCAACTCATTCAAATAGGAAGACTCTCCTCCAACCCAAATGCGGATAACTTTTTGTTCTTTCGTATCCAGGTTAATCAACAGGGTTGTTGTTGCCGGCAAAGCTTCAGCTATACTATTCATTACTTTCTGGAGCATATCGGGTAAACCGACGTGGGTAATTAATGTACGCGCCACATAATAGAGTGCCTCGGTCTTCGCCAGGGTACGTCTCAGCACTTCTTCAGCCCGCTTACGCTCGGTAATATCACGCACATGGAGCAAAAATGCGGGCTGTCCTCCATATTCCATCTGACTGACTCTAATTTCTACGGGGATCACCTGTCCATCTTGCGTCAAATTGAAACTCTCCAGTGTTTCCTGTTCACCGGCAAGGACCTTCGCTATTATAGGTGGGATTTGATCACGTATATCCTGTGGCAATAAATCAGAGACTTTACAGGTTAACAACTCTTCACGTGTCATTTTATGCAGCCGGCAGCCGGCCGGATTTACATCCAATATCACCTGGCCCTGAATGTCTTCTACAAAAATTGCGTCGGGAGAATTTTCGAACAACGCGCGGAAACGGGTCTCACTCTCTGTTAATGCTTCTTGTACGCGAATTAGATCGTTAATTTGACGGGTAATACCCGCCAGGCCGATAATCTGCCCCGAAGTATCGTAAAGGGGGACTTTGGTGGATGAAGTCCAATTTACATACCCACTGGGAGTTACATTACGTTCAACGATATTCACCAGGGGGGTGCCAGTTTCCATAATTTGCAGGTCATTCGCCAATGTCTGACCTCCAAACTCCTCTCCGTATATCTCAACATCTGTTTTACCCAGAATTTGAGACTCCCCCCCCGCCTGGGAACGCACTAAGCTTTGACTCACTCTGACATGACGTCCTTGGCGGTCCTTAAAATAAATACTATCCGGCATGTCTCTGAGCAACGTATCCAGTAATGCTTTTTCCTGCTGCAAGGCGGTCTCGGCCAACTTACGCTCAGTGATATCCAGGGCAACACCCGTTTGCCCTACGATCTGTTCATTTTCCACGATTGGATTGGCTACGAAATTTACCCAACTCACACGCCCGTTGGTAGAGCATACTCTGAACTCGAGAGAAGTAGCCCGTTGTCGCGTCGCTATCTGTTCTTTATAGGCCTGGTTGACACGCTCGCGATCTTCTGGATGTACATACCGCAAGTAGAATTTTCCCAACATCTCCCTGGGATGCAGTTCTAACAATCGCGCTGTAGCCTCATTCACATACGTGATCCGTCCCTGCAAGTCCACATTTAACAACAAAGCAGAGGTTCCCTCGATGATCCGTGCTAACTGTGCCTCACTACGATGCAATGCTTCCTCGGCACGTTTCTGTTCTGTGATATCACGGATCACCCCCCCTATCAACCAACGTTGCGTCATTTCAACAGGAAACAGTACTAACTGTATGCACCGCCGCTGGGCGTCGGGACGTTCTATCTCATATTCCGTTAATTGGTTAAACCAAGAAGAATGTCGTGTTTCAGAAGTCTTAAGAATGTTTGCCTTATACTGTTCATAATTGGATTGCTTTCGTTTCTCGCGAGGGGTCAACGCAAATGCTACATCCCAAATCGGGTATCCGATCACATCTGCATGTTCTAAACCGGCTATTCGCTCCCATGCCTTATTACATTCAACGATAATCCCTTCCTCATTGAGGAGTACAATACCATCATAAGATTGATCAACAATACTGCGGAACTTCTCAACACTCTCCTGGAGTGCAATTGTTACCAGTTTTTGTTCGGTGATGTCCCGATTACTCGCGCGCCTTCCCAAATAACGCCGGTTTTGCCCATACACCGGCTGGCAGATATGACCAAACCAACGTATTTCCCTCCCACGGGTGACAATACGAAAGTCTATAAATTGCACTCCTTGTGTTTCCCTTTCTCGTTGCAGATGTTCGCACACACGCGCGCGATCCTCAGCATAGATTATTTTTTCTAAGAGATGGGGATCGGCGTAGAATTCTTCCGGGCGATACCCTGTTAGTCGTTGACATGAAGGAGAGATATACAGATAATGACCTTCTGGTGCAAGCCAATATTCCCAATCATACGTGAAATGGGCTACGGTACGGAACCGTTCTTCACTCTGTAAAAGTGCAGTTTCCACACGTTCTCGTTCGGCAATCTCCTGTTCCAAACGCGCGTTTAATCTTTCCGACTCGGCTATCAAGCGCCGGTCAACGGCATAACGGATCACGCGCTGCAACACACAACCGTTAACTTCATCCCAAAGTAGATAATCTTGTACTCCGGCAGACAATAATTCTAAAGCCTGGGGCTCTATCTCTGATGTGGCAAGCACAATTATCGGGATAAAGGGACGTATCTTCCGCATCTCGGCTAAGATATGTTGCCACTGGGGTAATATCATAGCAATATCTAATAATACGATTTCTGCTCCATGTAATTTCTCCCAGGTGGCTTCAAATTCCCCCACAATTACCAACGTAAACAGAGGGGTACCATAGCACGTATGTGCTTCTTTCAATGCCCGGCGAAGCAACGTCGTACCCTTAGAGTTTTGTGTAATCAACAGTATTTGACTTAAGGAGTCATCCATCTTTTACATCCTGTTGTGGCAAGGGTCAAGAATCTTGTTGCTTAAAAGGAAGCTATATGAATATAAAAATCTAAGCTTATTGTACCAGCATTATGCCAGGTATACAACATGAATGTAGACATCCGATATTTTAATAAATCTGTAACGGGATGGAAATTCCAACATTTGCCGAAGTATGCTATGATAACAATAGTGTTTCCTTACAAAATGGTGTCTTGTTTGCGTTATAGTATTGCTTTTAGGAGGTAAAGAATATGAGAGTACGTAATTTGATTACAGTCTTGGCCCTTAGCATAGGAACGTTATTGACCTTGTTCTTTTTGTTAAGCGAGCCAGCGATGCCAGTGCAAGCCGAACCGGCCCAAATTCTCTATGTACGACCCGGCGCGACCGGCAATTGTATCTCTGATCCATGCGGCAGCATCCAGCAAGCCCTGGATAGCACGCAGACAGGAGATGAGATTTGGGTCGCTACGGGTATTTACACAGAGAACATCAAAATCGCGCAAGGTGTGAGTCTACGCGGTGGTTGGAACATCACGTTCACGCAACAGAACCCTTATTCTCTCCCCACTCTGATTTATGCTGAAACGATCACGAAACACGTGATGCGCGTAGAGCAAGAAACCCCAGAAACCGATGTTGTGTTGATCGATGGGTTCATTCTTGAAGGAGGTGAAGACGGTATCCACATCTGGAATGGTAAGGTTACGGTGGAACGCAGCGTTGTACAAAATCTAACCAAGCAAGGTATTGAGGTTGACGGGGGTACAGTGCTGATTTCTGCTACCCAAATTATGTCCGCGCAACAAGGATTAGAAGCAGACACGGGCATTATTGAAGCCGTGGAACTGCATATTTATCAAGTGGAAGAAGAAGGTGTGATTATGGAAGGCACTGATGGCACGCCCCTACCCATTGTCACCCTGCGCGATAGCGCCATTGAATATGCCGGGCAGCAGGGAATAGACGCGGGTGCAGGTGAGTTGCGTGTTATCAATACCACTATTGCCCATAGTACCGAAGAAGGTATCGTTGTCAAACATGAAGGAGGTTTTACCGATCCCGAAGTCACTATCACGACCACTAAAATCTATGATAGTGGCCAACGTGGACTTTCTGTAAAGGCCGGTACCGTCACAGTCGTCAGTAGTACTATCAGTCGGACGGAAGACGAGGGTGTGCAGATTCGATGGGAAGATAGTAACATAGCTCCTCGCGTAACCATCCGCGACAGCACTATCAGTGATATTACCCAGCAAGGTATTGATATCGCCGCCGGTACACTGAACATTGTCAATACCCTCATCACCCACACCCTTGAAGAGGGCCTTCTTATCACACGCACTGTAGGAGCCGCGCCTCCAGTAGTCACCCTACAAGATAGCATCCTGACCGGCATCGCACAGCAGGGTATTGATGTGGCTGCCGGGACATTGCACGTTCTGAGCAGTACCCTGAGCGGTATTGCCCAGGAGGGTGTTATGATCAAACACCTGGTAGGTGTCAACGCACCTGTGGTTACACTTACCCACAGCACGCTTGACACCATCGCGCAACAAGGAATCCAAAGCACCGATGCTTCTCTTTGGCTGATCGAAAATCACATCCATCACGTGATATCCGAAGGGGTAGATATCGAAGGTGGATCCGTAGTTATGGAGGGGAACCGCATCCATACAATCTCAGGATTAGGATATCCCGGTATCTATATGACGGGTACCACTGCCACCGTGCATAACAACCAAATCTATGACATCCACGACCACGGAATCCAAATACGCGCCGGGAGCGTGACCCTGACAGAAAACGAAGTTTATAGCACCACCGATTATGGTATCTACATACGAGAAAGTCCTGCCGCCACTATTCAAAATAACCACGTCTACAGCACTGGTAACCACGGCATTTATGTTCGTGCAATGGAGGGAGCAGAGACGCAAACATTCGTTAGCGGCAATGTGGTCCATACTATTGGCGCCACCGGCCTCTATACCCGTGCATACGGAATTTATGCCGAGGGGGGGGTGCCCACTATCAGTGGTAATCAAGTACATCACACCATCAATGACGGCATTCGCACTCACAAGTCCATTATCACGGGGACCCTCCGCGATAATATCGTACATACGACAGGTGATGATGGTATTGAGGCTCAAGGTTCCTATATCGTGCTTGCCGGCAATATCATCACCGGTAGTACTGATAATGGAATTAAGACTGATAATGTCGAGTTGTCCGCCCAAATTGAGGCGAATTGGGTATTGAGCAATGCAACGGGTATCGCTACGCGCGACACCCCACGCCTTATGTTGGTCAATAATATGATCGGTGATCATCTTTATGCCAGTGTCGATCTGGAAGATACCGATGAAGCTAACATTTACCACAATACACTGGTAGGGATGGGAACCGGGCAACAGGGCCGGGGATTGGTCATGCAGGATGTGCTAACTGCGACACTGATCAACAATATCATCGTCAGTCACACGATCAGCATTGATGCTCCCGTCACTACAGTGGTACTGGCCAGCAACACTCTCTTCTGGGCTAATGGAAGTGATCCAGTTACAGGTACAGGCACGATTCTCATCAACTTCAATCCCCGCTTCGTAGATCCAGCACATTATGATTACCATATCCAGACAAATTCTCCTGCGATAGATCATGGAAGGCCCATCAATGTGCGTGTTGACATTGATGGGGATGCACGTCCCAGTGGAGGTGGCCCAGACTTGGGCGCGGATGAAATACCCGGTGACTATCACCTATATCTGCCACTTATACAACGCAATTATGCGCCCCCCGATGAGGGGGGCGCAACACTTCCAGGGGTAGCCGTGTATATGATTGACGCAGACCCGGGAGATTTACAATGGCAAGCTGAAAACCCTTATCTTGATGAGCCTTTCCCCGCGACGTTTTGGGCTACAGTAGCGTCTGAATACACAGGAGAGACTGAATACATGCGCAGTTGGGATACATTATTGCGGTATCGAGGCGATACAGCCCGCACCATGCCTAAAAAATCGTGGAAACTGTTCTTTTCCGGCAGCGATCTCTTCCTGGGGAATGAAGAACTTAATCTAAATGCGGATTACATCGACCAGACCCTGCTGCGCAGTGCAGTAGGATACGATTTTTTACGGCGTGTGGGTGTACCTACACCGCAAGCCTGGTATGCCGATGTATACATTAACAACGTATACCGGGGGCTTCATTCCCAGGTTGAACAAATTGATGAGCGCTTTTTAGCACGAACAGGATTTAACATTCACGGTAACCTCTATAAACCTTATTATGGCAGTCTACAAACAGTTAAATCTTCGGATGATAACCCGGATTGGTGGGCTTATCACTACCCCAAGAACACAAACCGCCAAAGCAGCAATGAAGATATACAAGCACTTATTACTTTTATTAATGATACGACCGATGATACTTTTGTGGCTGAAGCTGCCGGTATATTGGATGTGAATGAGTGGGTAGATTGGTACGCAGCTAACATCTTGCTTGGGAATTTTGAGATGTTGGAAAAGAATTATTATCTTTATCACGATCTCAGCACGGGCCTTTGGCATATCTTCCCCTGGGATGTTGACCTGTCACTGGGACATAATGCCAGCTTTGGCACACCTAGCCCGCTGCTTGATTATGATATTAGCTGGGATAATCCCCTGGATAGCGGATCGCACGCGAGTCCCAAAATTGATGGTAAATGGAACGGTCTCATTGATCGGATGATGAGCCTCCCGGAAGCGCGCTATTTTTACGGGCGGCGACTAGTGGAGATTATGGAAGATGAGTTCAGTCCAGACGCGATGTTTACTTATATTGACAATGTCTTTGAGATCATCCAACCCCACGGTGAAGCGGATTTATCGCGTTGGCGCTATACCGGTTTTGAATTCGCAGATGGCCCGGCAGAACTCAAAACCTACATCACCAACCGGCGTATCTGGGTTTATCAACAATTACCTTATTTTATGCCTGATCTTACACCCCCGCTTATCCTTAATGAAGTTATGTTGACTAACACCGTCACCTTGCGCGATGAAGCCGGAGATTACGATCCCTGGATTGAGCTCTACAACGCCAGCCCACTCTTTACCTGGGATCTGAGTGGGATGTACTTGAGTCATGATCCAGACATCGTGGATGCAGACATCGTGGATGCGGACATCCAGGGGATGTGGCGCATCCCCGATGGTACAAGCCTTGCTCCCCAGGAGACACTCTTGATCTGGGTGGATGGTGAACCGCGCGAAGGCCAATTACATACTAATTTTACGCTTACATCCGGGACGCTATATATGTGGGATCGCGCGGTCTTTGACAGCGCTCCCATTTTCCAGGAGATACTTCCATCACAGCTCTTTCCCGATGTCACCTATGGGCGATTGCCTGACGGGTCTGGCGTGTTGCAGGCACTTGATATACCCACGCCCGGCTGGCGCAATGTGGGCCACCCGCCGGTCGTTGAAAGCGTCCTACAAACACCTGAAAATCCTATTGCCGGTATGCCTATTACTATCACGGCGTGGATCACGGTGGATG
The DNA here is from genome assembly GCA_016931185.1 of Anaerolineae bacterium. Taxonomy (GTDB): domain Bacteria; phylum Chloroflexota; class Anaerolineae; order B4-G1; family SLSP01; genus JAFGFI01. The sequence continues at coordinate 20,509 of JAFGFI010000049.1, read as the reverse complement.
CAAATATCCAGTTAACCCCTACTACCGCAGCAGTCACGCTCTGGTATCGCGCTTATACGCCCTTGTCACAACCAGCGGATTATATTGGGATGCCATTACTTCCCCTCGAATTAGCGAACCATTCCGGCACTCAACACTCAAACCGTACAAGTTCCCAGTTCTCTAATGCCGTGGCCCTTTATGCTATTATTCCACCCCAAGTCCAACATACCTGGATTGAATATTATGTTGAAGTTATAGATAGCGCGGGACAGATCACGTGTGATCGCCACGGGTGTCTGTACCCGCAATGGCCGGGGGGCAATTATCTCACCGTTGTCGGTGCGCCTTCCTCTCCCTTGCGTATCAATGAGGTTATGCCCGTCAACACTCTTACTGCCGAAGATAGCAGTGGCAATACCCCCGATTGGATCGAAATCCACAACACGGGGTCAATGGATATTGATCTGGGCGGAATGTATCTCACCGATGATCCACTATTACCTACTCAATACCTTATTCCTGCAGGTAAGGTAGTCCCGGCGGGTGGGTATTATCTATTGTGGTTAGATGGTACGGGTATGGATGGACACGCCAACTTCAAACTTTCCGGCGCGGGTGAGGTCGTGGCCCTTTTCGATAGCGCGGCACATGGCTATGCCCCGGTGGATATACTCTATTTTGAAGCTTTGGAGCCAGATATTTCCTGGGGACGCTTCCCTGATGGTGGGATGTCAGGGTTAACGTATGACGCCGGATATGAAATGACCACACCTACGCCCAGCGCACCCAATCGCCTGAATCCTCCCACGTTTACGAGTGTCACCCGTACCCCGCGTTGGCCCACCGAAGGCGAAACTCCGCGCGTGACGGCGAGAATCGTAGCCGGTCAGCCCATCGTATCGGCTACACTTTGGCTCGATCTCGGCGGTACACTAGACGTTATCCCTATGACGGCTGCTGCTAATGGAACCTACTGGGCATACCTCCCCGCTTTCCCCAATGGCGCGTGGGTTTCCTACTACCTGGAAGCCATAGATGTGGTGGGACAGAGAACACGCTATCCCACCCCCGCCCCACTATTTACTGAGCGCTACCTGGTCAATTACACACCACCAACCCTGCTCATCAATGAGTTCCTGGCCTCTAACAGCGCCAGTAATGCAGATGAATTCGGTGAATACGATGATTGGGTTGAACTATATAACTACGGGACGGTAGCTATATCCCTGGATGAATTAGCATTGAGTGATAATCTGACACGACCTGCCAAATGGTTGCTGCCGTCTGGCATTTCCCTTCCGCCGGGTGGGTATTTGCTCTTATGGTGCGATGGTACGGATACGGCTATTCCATCCGAACAGGGGAACTTACATACCAACTTCAAGTTGGACCGTAGCGGTGAAGAACTGGGAATCTTCCATACGCTTTATGGTAACCTCCCATTGGATTGGCTCACCTTTGGCCCCCAGCAAAACGATCTAGCCTACGGGCGATTCCCGGATGGTACAAACAACTGGAAATTCTTAATACCTACTCCAGGAGATACGAATGAGTAAGCGAATTGCGAATTGCGAATTGCGAATTACGTTTCACGTTTTACGTTTCACATTTTATGTTCTCTTCATTGGATGGTTTGCTTTGCCGGTGTGTGCCGCGCCCTCACCCCCTATCATCATCAATGAAATCCAGTATCATCCTCTGTCGGACACATATAGCGAAGAATATATTGAGCTTTATACATCTCTTGAAAATACAGAGACTCTGGATCTCACGGGCTGGCAATTCGGGGATGGCTTTGATTACATCTTTCCCACCGGCACGGTAATGCTGCCCGGTGATTATCTCGTTATCGCGGGAGATCCGGCAACGGTGCAGGCGCGGTACGGGATTACAGGCGTACTCGGCCCAATCATCCGTGGTCGCCTCTCCAATAGCGGGGAACGGGTAGCACTAGAAAATGCTGTGGGTGTCGTTGTAGATGAAGTCACCTATGATGACCATAACCCCTGGCCTGGGCCTGCTGATGGAGATGGGCCTTCACTTGAACTGATTAACCCCACATTTGACAATGATAGTCCCTGCTCATGGGGTAGTAGTACAGGATTGGGCACTCCAGGAGCACAGAACAGTGTTTATCAAGAGGGCAATCTCCCGCCGTGCATCACGGATGCCATCCACAACCCCATTATTCCGCGCGCCATTGATCCCATTGCTGTTACAGCACAGATTTATGACAATCAAACGGTTGTCTCTGCTACTCTTCACTACCGTGTGCAAGGCGAGCCAGAATATCATACGTTACCGATGGAGCGAACGGCAACCACAAATGCTACCTATAGTGTCTACATTCCACCTCGAAGTTTATCCGGTACACTTTTTTTCCAGCCGGGTGAAGGTGTCTATGTTGAATTCTATATCACAGCAACAGATGACGAAGGCGCAACGCGCAGCGTGCCGGACGGCGCGCCGGGGAGTATTTCTGAGGAAACCGGTAACCCCGTCACGATAAGCTACCTGGCGTGGATTGAAGACACCCCGTTGATGGGAACTCCTACAATTGAGGGGACATTACCCCTTTACCATATCCTACTTACCGATCAGAATCGCACCGAATTGGAAAATAGAAACTTATTCTCCAATAAATTATTGGATGCAACTTTTGTGTATAACGATCCGCCTCAAGCCTTCTACAATGTCGGGTTGCGTTATCGAGGAGAAAGCTCCCGCAGCGTGTATCCACGCCCCTACCGTATCAAATTCCGTGATGCGCAGGAATTTGAAAGCCGCGAGCGTATCAATCTGATCAGCGATAATATGGAGCGCGAGGCTATCAGTCACGATCTATTCCAACGCGCGGGATTACCCGCCCCAGATACTCGCTTCGTTACTTTTGCCATCAATGGGCAACTTCAGGGAGATTACTTAGATGTGGAACAGATTGACCGTGATTTTCTCAAAAATCACTTTGGGGATGATGACGATGGCAATCTTTACCGGGGGATTGAGCATGCCGACTTGAGCTACCAGGGTGAAAGCGCCGAGGCCTACCGGCTTTATTATGAAAAGCAAACAAACCTGGATGCTGACGACTTCAGTGATATCATCTCTCTGACTTACGCTCTGACCTATGCCTCAGATGAAGATTTTGTCGCCGAAGCTGAAGCAGTGGCCGATATGCGCCAATGGCTCAAGTGGCTTGCTATGCAGGCAGTTATAGACAATCACGAGGGAGCGCTGTGGCTTGGTCCTGGCGACGACTACTATCTCTACCATCGGGGGACCGATGACCGGTTTATTCTCATTTCTTGGGATCATGACACCTTATTTATGTATGCCGATCATACTATCTGGGAACCTGACTGGTATGCCAAAGAGATCGTCAACCGTATTTTACACCACACCCGATTTACACGTTGGTATTATCAGAGTATTGCGGAAATCCTGGATGGCCCATTCGCAGTTGAGGCCATCTATCCTCGTATTGACGCGCTGCCGGACGTCATCAGCACGGGGGATAGGCAAGAGATCAAAGATTTTGTGGCTGACCGTATTGATTATTTATGGCAATATGAAATTCCAGGTGATGTACTGGCAATTACAACATATAATGGAAAGGATATTATTACTACAGAAGATACTATTACGTTGGCGGGCACGTGTTCACCGTTGCGCGATGTCACCATCAACGGTAGTGATGCCGGTGTAGTCTATCTGACGCCAGTAAGCTGGAGCTATACGACTTCACTGTGGACACGGGATAATGTCTTTGTGGTCTCCGATGGGCGTGATACGCAAACTCTCACTGTTTTCCGCGACACTTTCCACGGCGGTACACTTTATGAAGACACTACGCTTCCCGGAAGCCGCTTGCCCTACAGTATCCGCGAGGATATCCAACTCTCCGGCGCAATTACATTGAACATCGAACCGGGGGCAACGTTGGCATTTGAACCAGGCCGGATGATGCGTGTGGAAGATGACGCGCGGTTGTTAGTAGAAGGGACCCTCGCGCAGCCTGTCACCTTCACGCGGATGCAGACATCGCGGATGCCTGCGGTCGAGCAAGATGAAACGTATTGGGGGGGGATTTTGCTCTATGGCAGTCGCGCTGATAATTACATCGGCCATGCCGTCATTGAGTATGTCCGCGAAGTCCTGGAAAGTCCACGCACCCACGGCGTTACGGCTTATGCATCGGACATCACCATTGCGGACAGCGTCTTCCGTCATATCTGGCACAGCAATGCCATCATCGCCAATTATGAGTCTGGCCTCATTCTATTGCGCAATGAATTTTACGACATTGGCAGTGATATCATACATGCCACCGGGGGGTATGCTTACATTCAAGACAATCAAATTCACGACACCACCTATGATCCGAGCTGGAATCCGTCACCGCCGGAGGGAATAGAGTTAAGTTCAATGATCACACCGGCCGTGTTACTTGATAACCATATCTACAATATTACCGACGATTGCCTTGACCTCAACCATTCCTCGGCCATCTTGGAGCGCAATGTCGTCCATCATTGCGGCGACAAGGGCATTTCAATAGGTGAACCTGCGTCTACAACACTGGTAAATAATCTCGTTTACGAATGTTGGGGCAATCCGGATGATCCAGATCGTACCGGTTTTGGGATCGCGCTCAAAGATGGTACCACCTCCCGTTTGATCAATAATACATTGGTTAACAATCGTCACGGGCTAGGATTATATGAAATGCACGCGGGTATGGGGGGAGCTACTGCCATAGTCACCAATACGATTATCTGGCGCAATAACACAGATGTGGCCGTCCGGGATGGTTCAAGCTTACAGATGAGTACATCTATTGTTGGGGGTGGTTGGCCCGGTACCGATAATCTGGATAGGGATCCCTTATTTCGTGACCCCAGTATGCACAATTACCGTTTGCGAGAAGGTTCACCTGCGATTGATTCCGGTTCTCCCGTCGGTGCGCCACTCCTGGATGTACAGGGGGTCCCACGGCCAAAAGGAGAAGGTGTGGACCGTGGCGCGTATGAATTCTTCGAATTTTACAGAATTTATCTTCCGTTAACCACACGAAAGTAGTTGGAAGAAACCAAGTTCCTGTGGATGCAGATGTCCGTGCAAACCATCGATCTCTCCCAACACTTTGACATGTAACAGGAATACGCTTTAATTCCAGGTAGGAAATAGATATCGTCATTTGGAAATGGTGTGCCATTCGGAAATGGTGCGCTATTTCTGAATGGTGCGCTATTAGCTAACGCGAGTTGCTACCTTGTGGTAGCGGAAGAGAAAAGGGTGTTTTTTTCGCGCGCGGCTCTTGCCGCGCGCGAAAAAACAATCTTTTCTCTTCTCCTTTTCGCCCCTACGGGGCGAAAAGGAGAAATTCATGTGATAGGTAGCAACTTAGGTTAGCTATTTTTTCTGTTCGCAAGGAGATGGATTATGCAAAAATGGGAGCATTGCAAACTACGGAAGAACGTCGTTACCTTTTTGGGGGCCGCAGGTGTATTTGAAGATAAAATAGATGCACATCTTAGTTTTCAAGTCGCATTCAGCCACCTGGAAGATAGAGGATGGGAACTTGTTTCAGTAGTGCCGGACACTGAGGGAGATTTTGTTTATTTCTTTAAGAGGCTCGTGCCGGGTAAAGAGATGTCGCGAGAATAAAGCCGGTTTTTATATTTTTTTTACAAATCTGATAGATTCTTGAGTTATAGTAACTTAAGTTGCTACTTAATATATCAAAATCATTATAGGGCACGGATGAACGCAGATAACATGGATTTTTCTTTGTTTTTATCCGTGAAGTCCGGGGGAATCCGTGTCTAAAACTCTTAACGCTGTCTAGTAGCAACTTGAGTTATGTTCAAAACAGGAAAAAACTCTCTAAATGGTATCTGTCATCAATAATCGCTACAGGGTTCTGCAAAAGCTCGCCGAGGGCGGAATGGGCACAGTTTATCTGGTGCAAGATACGCTGCGAGACAATCAAGTCATAGCCCTTAAGATGATCAATGTCGATCTTTTGGAAGAACGCAACCTGACCCAATTTAAGCACGAGTTTGCAGCCCTGTCACAATTACACCATCCCAACTTGATAGAGGTCTACGATTTTGGTGGTGTGACCGATTCCCAGGCCTACTTCTTCACTATGGAGCATATCGCGGGTGAAGATTGGGCGACACTGGCCCGGCGCCAGGCGGCAAAAGATCCGAATGATATCCGGTGGCTTTACAAAATCGTCGTCGAAGTATGCAGGGGACTACATTACATCCACTCACACTATTTAATTCACTACGATGTGAAACCTGCTAATGTGCGAATTATGCACTCTTCAAGGATAGTGCATCCTTCAGAAGTGACATTAGAGGGGCAAGTAAAACTCATAGATTTTGGACTGATTGGGCAACCGCAAAGTGCCGGGCAACTGAGCGTGCGTGGGACTCTGGAGTACATCGCTCCAGAGTTAATTAGCGGTGATTCTGTTGACCATCGTGCTGACCTGTACTCTCTTGGTGTATCCCTCTATGAAATAGTCATGGGACAACTACCACCTGAGTCTTTGCGTTTTGCTAGAGAAACACAAATGACCGCCATCACGCCCGTCCCCTTGCCGAATGATGCACAATTCGAAAATGGTAAACCGGTCCTCAATGTGCCGGAGGCGTTCCTGGCACTTATCTATAAATTGATGTCGCCATCCCCTGCCGATCGGTATAACGACGCCAATGAAGTCATTCAAGCTTTGAATGTGCTCTCTGGTTCAACCTATCCGCTCGAAACCCGGGCGATACAACAGAGCTACATCCAAAGTGGAACTTTCATCGGACGCGAATTTGAAATTACACGGCTGCAGGGATTGCTCATGCATGCTTTACAGAAACAAGGAAGATTGGTTTTCATTACGGGGGCAGCGGGGGTAGGAAAATCCCGTCTGGTACGGGAATTACGGTTGCAGGCACAGATGCAACGTGTACTGGTCTGTGAAGGGCTATGTGATGAGTACGCTCGTTCCCCATACCGTCCCTGGGTAACTATCTTTAAACAGCTTGTGCCTCAATGTATTGCCCAAACAATCACGCAATGTATTGATCCCCTGCACCAGCAGCAACTCAGACATTATGTTTCCGCGCTTGTACTTTTAATGCCGGAACTCACAGGCATAGCGGGAATAGAATCGCTTACAGAAATTGAATCTAATACACAGATGGTAGTTCCCACAAAAGCCGATTTATTGGCTACCATAGCGGAAGGGCTGGTAACATTCGACCAACCCTTAATTCTCATCCTGGAAGATCTACAATACGCTGACGCAGAAACGATAGAATTACTTGACGTACTGGGGCAACATGTACTACAAAGTTCCCTGTTATTGATAGGTGTTTATCGTAATGCCGAGGTGAATGGGGTACATCCACTCACGCCTCTGTTGCAACAAGCGCGGGTGATTCAATCCCCGGATGGTTACCTCCGCCGTGAGACCTTTAAACCCGACCAGGTCCTGCGCGCGCCACACCAAGCAGAAATAGCTCCTAATTCGGTAAAATTTCCCTATGAAATCTTACATCTACCCTTATTAGAGCAAGATGCAGTCGCCAGTCTGGTGCAATCTATGCTCGGCGGTCTATCTCCACACGGAAGACCTCCACGGAAACAACCTCTGCGGGAGGAAGAAACCCCACATCAACCAGAGCCTCTACTATCCTGGTTAATGAATGAGACAGGTGGAAACCCACGGTTTATCGAAAGTTTGATACAAACCTTGCTGGAAGAGGATCTGCTCTACTACGACGCGCCATACTCAAATAGTGCGGAGGCTTTACAGGTTGAAAGTATTATGCTTTCCAAAATGCCCGACAGCATACAGGAAGCTGTCAAGCGCCGTCTGGCACGCCTGGATCCAGAAAGCCTGCATTTTATGCAGTGGGCCGCGGTTGCAGGACAGTGGATAGATATAGACTTGCTTTCGGACATATTAGACGTTCACGATGAAGATCTGTTTAATGCGATTTCTACAGCTACTCAGCGTCATGTCCTGGCTATTACAGAACATGATGGGGCGTTGGAGTACCGGTTTAGTAACAATCAGATCCGCCTGGCGCTCTACCATACACTCACAGCAGAAGAACGTGCCGCACGCCATGCCCGCATTGGCGAGGCGTTGCGCGCGCGTTATCCAGAAAAAGATATTCTTGAATTACTGGCATGGCATTTTGAACAGGCGGGACAATTCAAACGCGCGTTGCGGTATGCAAAAGTCGCTGGTGACAAAGCCCGTCATTCTTACGCGCATGAAACCGCTGTCCAACATTACACCAAAGCATTAAGTTTTGTTCACGAGGGTCAGGTACAGGTTCCCCCAGAAAACGTTTATGCGATTCTCTGGGGACGTGAGGAAACCTATCGTACTCTAGGCAAATGGCAAGCACAACAGGCAGACCTGGAAGAAATGGCACGCATCGCGACCCGGATGGACGATGTCCCTCGCCAGATTGAGGTCGTAACACACCAGGTGGAGTTAGCAAATCGATTGGGCAATCATCTAAGTGCGCGGGAATCTGCAAACTCCGCTCTGGAATTAGCACGTCAAGTTGGAGACCGTAAACTGGAGGCCGATAGTCTAGACGTATTAGGAGAAGCCCATTTCCGTTTAGGAGAGTTAGACCAGGCTTACGCATGTCATACATTGGCGCTCTATATCTGCCGTGAACTCTCTGACCGCAACAGTGAAGCTCACAATTTATGGCATCTAGGTGTCATCGCGCGCATGTCAGGGAAGGGGGAAGAGGCGCAGGAACACCTCAAATCTGCGCAAAAATTATTCCGCGCTCTGGGCAATCAGCAAGGTGAAGCCGATATTCTCAATGAGTTGGGCAACCAGGCCGGGGATTATGCCCAGGAACGCGAATATTACGAACAATCTTTAGCGCTGGCCCAGGTGATGAGCGATCAACACCGGATGTCCAGGAGCTATAATAATCTGGCCCTAACCTATTGGGCGCTGGGATTGTATGATCGCGCGCGCGAGTACATCGAATCCGCGGTCAATATTGTGCGCGAATTGGAAGGACGCGCAAATCTTGCTTATCACCTGGAAACTCTGGGACGGGTCTACCTAGGGCTGGAAGCCTATACGCAAGCAGAGCAAGTCTTTGAAGAAGGGCGCGTACTCGCGCAGGCTATTGGGGATCGCAGCATGGAATCCGTATATTGGTATCAACTGGGGCGGGTCAAATTTGCCCAGGGTGATGTCACGACGGCCTATGAATTTTTTGAAACTGCATGTGAAATGCAGCAAGAGATGCGCCTTTTAACCTTCCTATGTACTTCATTGGCATGGTGTGGCACAGTATATCTCGCGCTAGGGAATTGGGAAATGGCGGAGCGGTACACGGCGGAGGCGATTATTAGCCTGGAAGAAGCCAGAGGCACTGTAGAATACCCCCCTCAAGAAGTATGGTGGTTGCACTATCAAGTTCTCAAAGCAAAATCAGTACGATATAATGGAAAACAGGGCCTTTTATCGGCTGAAGCGTGGGATGCTTTGCAACAGGCCCATATCACAATGATGGAGGGTATTGCAACTCTTAATGATGAGGGATTACGGCGCAATTATCTGAACCGTGTGCAGGTAAACCACGATATTATCACTGAGTGGACGCGCCAAATGGCAATACGGCACAAAACTCAAGAAATTGAGGAAGACGTATTTTTTAGAACTGATGCGCCATTTCCGAATGGCGTTGCGGTGGAAATAGAACGTGATGAACGCGCGGAGTCTGAGCAACTCAAAGATCAGTTACGCCGGATACTTGATATCAGTGTGCGGATGAATGAAACTCACAACCCGGCTTCGTTGCTCGATTACGTAATGGATCAGGTGATTGAGTTAAGTGGCGCGGAACGGGGCGTCTTGGTACTTATGAATGAAGAACAAAAACCAGAATTTCGGGTTGCTATAGGCATGAACCTGGAAGACTTGGCACAGGGTAACTCGCAGGGGCAAACATCCGACAAGATTAGCTATAGTGTCCTAAGTTCCGTTGCTCAATCACAGCAGCCGATATTGCTACAAGATGCCCTGACCGATGAACGCTTTGGCACACAGAGTAGCGTATTAGAGCTTAACCTGCGCTCGGTGTTATGTGTACCTCTTCTCTCTCACACAGTCCTGATTGGTATGATTTATGCCGATAACCGCTCAGTCAGCGGCCGTTTCTCACAAGCAGACTTGGATTTAATGACGATCTTCGCCAATCAGGCCGCAGCCGCTATTGATAATGCGCGCTTATACGAGGACCTGTTCGAAGCCAACAAGCAATTAGCTGATTGGACTCATACATTAGAAGATCGCGTTGCCAAACGCACTATAGAATTAGAAGCCGCTAACGCGGCATTATCGCATCGCGCGCTCCAATTGGAAACAAGTCGCGAGGTCAGCCAACGTGCTACTTCTATACTGGGATTAGACACGTTGTTGGCGCAGGTTGTAGACTTGATTAAAACGCAATTCGGTTACTACTTTGTCAGTGTGTGGTTGCCGGCAGATGTGACTGGCGCGGCTGCGGACAGCGCGGCTGCGGACAGCGCGGCTGCGGACAGCCGGGACAGGTTGCCCGATGATTTCCATCGGACATGGATAGCCGACTCCTCACCCTCTGCTTCTTTGCTCCTGTGCGCTGGCAGCGGGGAGATTGGACAACGTCTCGTGGCTCAACATCGCACTATTCCCATACATGCTAATAGTCTTATCACTAGCGCATATCGCCGTGGTGAATATCGTCTGGTAGATAGGGTTGAACACGCGGTGGACTATATGGCATTTGAAGAACTCCCCAATATCGTCTCGGAAATTGTCTTACCCCTGAAAATGGGAGAGAAGGTTCTGGGTGTGCTTGAAATTGCCAGCGACCAGCCCAATACTTTCTCCTCAGATGATCAATTATTACTCTCTGGTCTGGCGGATCAGATCGCTATCGCTATTCGCAACGCGCATCTATATCAGGCCGAACAAAGACGAAGGCAACTGGCCGAACTTTTGGAACAAACAGGGCGCGCATTATCAAGCAGCCTTGATTTAGGCAAAATTCCTGGATTGATTCTAAAAGAGTTGAACACACTGGTTCCTTATGAGCGCGGTCTGATTATGTTGAAAGAAGAAAATGTAGTTACAGACATGCAAATTTTGAAACCTGTTGCGCATTATGGCTTTCCAGATGCGGAACGAGCACAACAATTGGCGATGCCGATTCGCAACGGCGATGTCTTTCAACAACTGGTTGAAACCCGCCAACCCCTTATCATTCCCAATGTGATGCAAGAGCCTGGTTGGAAACAAGTTCCCTGGTTGCCGTTAAATCATTCCTGGCTTGGTATTCCCTTGATTTCACAGGATAACGTGATCGGGATGATCTCTATGACCCGCCGCGACCCGCATGCCTTCAGTCCGGACGACGTCACGTGGGTTCAGGCCTTTTCTGCACAGGCTGTTATTGCATTAGAAAATGCCCGTCTTTATGCGGAGATTACCCGCCTTAATGAACAATTAGAGCAACGCGTACAAGAACGGACACAAGAACTCAATCGTGCCTATCACAATCTGGAACGACTCGACAAAACGAAGAGTGACTTCATCGAAGTCGCTGCGCATGAGCTACGCACCCCTCTTACGGTGATCAAAGGCTACACGCAATTACTGGCCGGATATGTAAAAAAGGTGGAGCCAAAATCTCATTCTATTTTTGAGGGGATTTTGAATGGGACCGATCGCCTCAACGAAATCATTAATAGTATGTTGGACGTAACTCGAATTGATACTCAAACCCTACGCATGGTGACAGAAGAAGTTTCACTCTATGAGGTCATTCAGCGGGTCTATGTAGGGTTTATCTCCGTTCTGGATAACCGTCATTTAACGATGACCATCTCAGGTATTACTGACTTACCCATGATCACAGGGGATTCTGACTTGTTGTACAAAGTTTTCTATCAACTAGTCATCAATGCGATTAAATACACCCCCGATGGGGGGCATATTACCATCAAGGGGCGCAAACTAGATGAAGTGGACGCAGATGTCCAAAGAGCAGTATCGCAACAGACACCCCTCAAAGGTAGTATAGAAATCCTGATCGAGGACACCGGAATTGGGATCAACCCATCAAATTTGGAATTGATCTTTGAGAAATTCTACCAAACCGGAGAATTAGAGTTTCACTCTTCAGGGCGTACCAAATTTAAGGGAGGAGGACCAGGGTTAGGGCTGGCAATTGCCAGGGGTATCATTCTCGCGCACAACGGGCAAATCTGGGCCGAGAGTGAGGGATATGACGAAGAACGATGTCCTGGAAGTCGCTTCTATGTACGCTTGCCACTTAAATACTCTCCACCCTCCGATAACCTAATGTTATCTACAGCCTCTCAGGGTTTATGACCACCAACGTTGCTCTTCTACGGTGATGCCCCATTCCGCGAGAATTGCTTGTGCTTCTTCCCAATGCTGGGTATCTACCACTGCCAGGCCAACCGTTTGGGGCAAAGGGCGCAGCCAGCGATTCAAATTCCGATTCGCTCGACGTAATTCCTGTAGTGCCTCCTCACTTTCTAAATGCAAAAGCAGTACACGCGCAATTTTCCCTTCACCGTAATGATTCCCCCATGCTTTGAGTTGTTTCTGCCATGCTTCAGAAAGTGATACCCCTATCATTTTTTCTAGCAGTGCAATAATATCGTTGACCTCAAGCCCGGTGGCTACTGCCGAGCGTACACTGTTGGCCGTTACACACCATCCTGGCCCCTGTGTTTCTGCCACGCGCCGGATCGATCCTGTCACATACAGGCTAGGTAATGGATGCCGCGAACGCAATATATCCCCTTCCCACCGCAAGCTATGGGGTAAATCCGCCTCTGGTCCACGGGACAATGCCGGCCATAACTCCGATGACCATAAGTGCCGTTCAACCTTACCTGCATCTGCATCGCGTAACCAGGCTGTACACTCATCCAGGCGGTGCAAGTAGCGCTGTAATACTTGATCGTCAAAGAGTTGTTGTAATAGCGCGGGGTCATCGACCTGCAACACGGTAATATTTCGCCGTACTATAATGCGTTCGTATTGCTCACCCCATTCTTCCAGGGTGCGGGTCACATTTTGCGGAAGCGGTTGACTAGTAGCCTGGGACAAAAATGCCTGGATGACCTGGATAGAATCCCCGCGTTGTAAGGTTTGGTATACACTCTCACGTGTAACCCGATAGGTGACCACTCCTTCATCTAACTTCTCACGCTCGGCAATCCATTCTAAGCTCGCCAGAATATTTAAGGTCACCGGTCCCATTGCCAGAATTTGAAAATCAGGTTGGAGAATAACCTGCCAATCCCTATCCGGAGTGGGGCGGATGCGATCCGTGAAGTGATCATGCGCCAACTTTGTCACACGTAGCGCGGTAGGGATAGTTGTCTGTCCTTTGTAACCCAAATCTACAACTCCAAAATTCTGTAACTCACGCAAGATTATCACCACCGCCTGCATCTCTAATTGTCGTAATATTGCAATCAAATCTTCTTTACTCAGACGACTATACCAGCGTAAGTTACTGTAAAGCGAGGTTAGAATAGCTTCCGGTAAGACGAAACTCCCTATCTGGCCTCCGTCGAGGAAAGAACAGAAGAGGGAAAATGGTGACCAATGCATGCCCACTATATTATCTTTCAATGCTCCCAAGACTTTATTGCGCATTTCAGAGGCGGAATTTAAAGTTACACGCGCATAATAGGTGTATTGTGATAATGTACTTATATCTAATCGGAGCTCATCGGAGAGTTGGGAAAACAATTCCAATAGCCGGCGGAATTGCAAAGCAGGCGACATATTCCAGAAGTTCATGGTCTTATCCCTGTCATCTGCCATGATCCATTCCGTATTTACCTGCAGCATACCTAGCCCATAAGATAGACTATATAGCCAGAGCAAATAATCTTCATCTGTCTCTATATTCAATCCCAAACTTTCGGCAATCCGCCGCCGATCACGTTTAGCCATACTCCCGTCTTTGAGCGCCTTTGCCGGTTGGCGGCGTAATTCGGACCAAAAGAAAAATAGCTGCCGGAGAAAATTCTCCGGGTCTTTTCCAACAATATGCGGCGGCGAAGCTGTCTGCTGCTGATCCGGCTGTGGGGCAGGAAAAGGTAACAGATCGCGCGGCAAAACGCTGCTTACTTCAGGAGGCAAGCCCACTGTTGAAATGTTCTCAAATGTACGCCGGCTTCCACTCCCTCTTACGTCGGAGAGATTCACAATCAACCCCTTACGCAGCAAAGACTTAAGAACAGTATCCACTCTGGGTAAATCGACAATAGCATCCTGACCATCCACGTACACCAAACCGGCCATAATTAAGGGCAGTATCACATCACGCTGCGTCGCAGTACCACCGTTTTTCAGTAATACCCCTAACACACCCCGTTCAGATGCGTTCAAAGTGCGGATAAAGTCCGGGGATTGTGCTCTTTTTTGGATTTCAGTACTTAGAGTCTGTACCAACCAAGATTTGCGGATTGCGCCACCGGGAACCGCAACATTGAGATGGGATGCGATCTCCTTAAGTGTTGCCATATGATAGAAGTTAAGAGCTTGATTTAACTTCTCCATGATCATCACTGCTCCTCTTTGGGCATGTAGCCCTGGCGTTCCAAATCGGCAAGCACCCGATCGACTTGCTCCGATTGCAACAGCGCCACACGGGGTGTTACTAACCCCATAATCGAATCACGGAGATTGGGCAACGCGATCTGAATTTCACGCAGTGTAAACTCATCGCGCGTAATCAATGATGCCTGGTTTTTGTAAAGGCGGATATGTCCATAACGGTCCCACCATAGCTGCCACCATTGCATAATTTCAGGCATAGGTACAAAGCCGGCATGTTCCCGCCAGGCACTTGCTAATGTGTCAGGGGTCTCGCCTTCCTCAAAAGCAGCATGCAACCGCCGTAAGTGTAACCTATAACGCAGAATATGTCCTGCCAGTCCGACAGGTTCTGCCCACATCTGCACCGCCTGTAGAAAATCTGCCGGAACGGGAGGTGTGATGCGCAATTCATTCTGATCCGGGAGAAAGATAACATTCTGTCTTGATATATCGATCTCTTGCTGTACCGGTAGTGCATCGTTTCGTCCCCACACCATATCTTGGAGGTGATGCATACGAAAGAGGGTAAACGTATCGGGGTCAGGAAATACTTCGACCAGGCCCAACCAATACAGTGGCCCGCGCAACATAGCATAGACCGTAGTATGCAAAAAATCACGCCAATTTTGTTCCCGGAGATCCCTCCCCGCCATCATGTCCAGGTTACGATAATACAACAAGTTACTACTTTGGGGGAAAATACGTATCAGAAGTTCAACTACACTTTCTACTGTGAGCCAGCTATCCTGCGGCAGAAAACTCAACACATCTAATATAGCATCGCGGATCACGTATAAATTTGTTGTCAGTGTGCGATCTACCTCTACCAGACTCCAATAATACTGATAATCCCATTTCACAGCAATTTCCCCCGAGCGCCATTGGGGGAACCAGGCAGCCCACTCATTTAAATGTTGATATATATCAAATACGATCTGTATCTGTCTAGCAAGAGATAAGGTCATCCAGGTTTGCGCTGCCGCAGTATCCACCTGAATTGGACGCCCAGGGCGAATAAGACCGGCGTAAGCAAGTATGTGATATAAAAACTCTACATTCGACACCGGCAAATCCAAAGCCGAAGACCACGCCGCTAGCGCGTTATCGTCAGGAAAAGGAATAGAGGGACAAAGCGTTATCTTTCCCTGAAAATTTTGCTGGCTGAGAATCCGTTGCACGCTCTCCGGGATTGGAGGCCACACGTCCCGCGTGCCCATATAGGCATAATTGGGCAATTGCCACCGGGGGCGCGCGCGCAAGTAATACGTCCCTGACTGTAACAAACTCAAGAATTGCTGAATCTGGACACCAAAGATTTGATAATCTACCCGTTTTCCTATACCAGAAGGCGGCGGGGTTACAACTGGGAAAGGAAGTGTTAATGAAGGTAATAACCTAAAAGCGGCATACGGTACAAAGAAAAGCCCCTCTTCTGATTCCAATCCCAGTCCTGCTGCTGCAATTTCCTGGTACAACGTTGTGGCAGGTTGCGAAAAGTCATATAACTGCTCCGGTGGTATAGGTGTCGTCTGCAATCCCTTAAGCCATGAATTAAGCAATTCATACGTATAATAAATGCGCTGCTCATTGGAAAGCTTCTCCAACCGGTGGGTCAATCGCTCTGGAATTAAAAACCCCTCAATTAACTGGCGCGTCAGATCGACACGAGTACGTCCATTTGCCTTGATCTTCAACCGGCGCAATTGTTGGCGCAAAAAGGCCACACGCCACTTTTCCGCCACAATACTCTCGATCAAAGCTTCTATTGTATCTACTGCGGGCTGTATCCATGGGAGTGGCTCATCTGCACGCTTGGTAGCGGTCACGTTAACCCAATCATAACGCAAGGCTGTAGTGAGGGTTGAACGGTTATATTCAATATGGGTATTCATGCCCCGCTCTCCACCTAAGGTCTCTGTTGTGTATGGGGCAAAGCGCCGGGAATTTCCTCATTATACAAGATATAATAACGATACCCCTGCTCGGTCAAAAATCGTTGGCGATTGGCGCTATAATCCTGATCCACTGTTTCCTTGCTCACGATAGTATAAAAATAAGCCTGACGGCCATCCGATTTAGGGCGCAAGATGCGCCCCAAGCGTTGTGCTTCTTCCTGGCGGGAACCAAATGTACCCGAAATCTGAATAGCTACGCTGGCGTCGGGCAAATCAATAGAAAAGTTAGCAACTTTGGAAACAACCAACGTCGTAATCTCGCCACTGCGAAACGCTTCGTATAATTTTTCACGTTCCCGTACCGTCGTCTTGCCAGTAATGATGGGGTAATCATAACGTTTGGCAATTCGCTCTAATTGCTCAAGGTACATTCCAATAATTAAAATGCGATCCCCGGCGTGATACTTCAGTAACCTATCCATAATATCCAGTTTTTCTGGATTATCAGCGGCCACGCGATACTTCTGATTTTTTTCGGCCATAATATATTCTAGTCGCTGTGCTTCCGTCATATCCACGCGGATCTCGTAACAGATGGCAGGTGCAATCCAACCTTGTCGCTCTAAATCATGCCAGGGCACATCATACTTTTTTGGGCCAATCAACGAGAAGACGTCCTCTTCGCGTCCATCTTCGCGCACCAGGGTAGCCGTCAAACCCAAACGCCGCCGGGCCTGCAATTCCGCCGTGATGCGGAAAACGGGCGCGGGCAATAAGTGAACTTCATCGTAAATAATTAATCCCCAATCTCCTGTATTAAAGAGCTTAAAATGTGGAAATTCTTCTTCCAGGGGCAAATTTTTCCCCTTGGTCCCCCGTTTGCGATGGGTGAGTATCTGGTATGTTGAAACCGTAATTGGACGAATAGACTTCTGCTGGCCTGTATATTCCCCAATCAATGATTCTTCAACGGTGGTTTTATTCAACAACTCCTCGCGCCATTGCCGGGCTGCAACAGTGCTGGGAGTCAAGATCAATGTGTTAGCCTGGGTAGTTGCCATTGCCGCCATTCCTACTATCGTTTTCCCCGCGCCACATGGCAACACAATGACGCCCGCGCCACCGGCGTTGGATCCATCCGCCCAGAAAATATCGGCGGCATCCTGTTGGTACCGGCGCACGCGAAAAGGCAACCCATCCCGGGATATATCCCGTAGTTTGAAGGAGAGAGCTGTCCCGGTTACATAGCCCACTAGATCTTCAGCAGGATACCCCGCTTTGACCAATGCCTGCTTAATATGCCCCCGCCGTGAAGCCGGGACCTGCAATGTGTGTGATCCTATCTGCTCGAGCACATAAGGCTTAACGTAGCGGTTGCGTGCCAATTCCATCACGAGCAGCGCATCATCCGACATCAACCGCAGGCGCGTGGGATCATTAGGGTCTGGGGTCAGGCGCACGCGCCCATAACGTGAGATTGCCTCGCGAATTTCCACCACCACGTTATCGGGCAGGGGGTACTTAGCATAATTTTGCAACCCCAACAAAATCTCATCTGCTTTCATCCCTGCCGAAGCGGCGTTCCACAATGAAAGGGCAGATATGCGGTAAGTGTGGATATATTCCGGGCTTTTTTCCAACTCAGCAAACCGCGCTAATAGATCACGCGCCTCTTCATACTGCGCGTGTTTCACTTCTAAAAGGATAGTTCTATCACCTTGTACAATTAACGGTGCTTCTGCTTTAAATTCCATATCAGGTCGATTGTACCTGATTATGGAGTTTAGTCAATGGTTATTTGACAAATTTTTTCTATTTCCTATCCTTGCTTTTATGCTACAATTTAACAGCAGAGGGTTGGAAGTTTTTTATGTTTTACGCAGTTACCTGATTGAAATAAAATACACCCATGTCACAACTTAAGGAGGTAATGTATGCATCGCTTGATGATAACCGGAGGGGCCGGTTTTATCGGCTCAAATTTTGTCCGCTATGTATTAGAAAAGTACTCTGATTATTTTGTCGTGGTTTATGATAAACTCACTTACGCCGGGCGGATGGAGAATTTACAGGATGTAGAAGATGATTTCAGCTCACGCTACGCCTTTGTTAAAGGGGATATTTGTGATGCTTTGACCGTAGAAGCCACCGTTCAAAAATACGAGATCGATACTATTATCAATTTTGCGGCGGAAACCCACGTCGATCGCTCTTTGATGGAACCGGGATCTTTTATTCAAACCGATGTCTATGGTACCTTCGTGTTGCTAGAGGCTACCAAAAAATTTCACCTGGAACGCTATCATCAGATCAGCACCGATGAAGTCTATGGACAAGTGCTGGCAGGTCGCTCTACGGAAAGCGATATTCTGGATCCGCGCAGCCCCTATTCTGCCAGTAAAACCGGTGGTGATTTGATGGTGTTAGCTTACTATGCCTCCTGGGGACTTCCCGTGACTATCACGCGCGGTTCTAACAACATCGGTCCTTACCAGTATCCGGAGAAAGTCGTTCCGCTTTTCGCTACCAACGCTATAGATGATCAACCGCTTCCTGTTTACGGGGATGGCAAACAGATGCGCGATTATCAGTACGTACTCGACCACTGTGAGGGTATAGATGTGGTATTACACAAAGGTGAACTCGGCGAAATCTATAACGTGGGTACCGGCGAAGAGCTGACCAATCTGGAAATGACTCAAATCGTGTTAGCTACGGTGGGTAAGCCGGAATCGCTCATCAAACATGTTGAAGATCGTCCTGGACATGACCGCCGCTACGCGCTGGACGTGAGCAAGCTGCGTGGTCTGGGGTGGGAACCCCATCACACCTGCGCTCAGGCCGTCGAAAAGACCACCCGCTGGTATATGGAGAATGAATGGTGGTGGCGGCCTATCAAGAATGGTGATCTGTACAAGTCCTACTACGCGCAACAATATGAGAAACGGTTAAGAGCGTGAGTCTGCTATCCCGTCGTATTTAAAATCAAAGACTACAAAAGCCTCGGCCAATACTGGCGTTGTGTATGTATTTTATCCAACATGGGGACTTGGTAAACTTGATACCCTGTGAGTCTTTTGTAGTAGTGTAAGGGTATGCGTTTAGTTTTGTGAGCAAACGGTGCCATGAATGGCAGCAAAGCGGCTAAAGCCGCAGGCAAGAGGTGTTTTTTCGTTGGCGGGCGTAGCCCGCCAACGAAAAAACACCCCCAAACCCTTGTTTCTGTCTGGAGCAGGTGACAGAAAACGGTAATCACTCACAAAACTAAACAGTTACGTGTAAAGGTAATTTGAACTGTCCTTTGTGGTGAATGGCAAGTTCATTCAAACGAGTTTATTGTGTGAGCAATAGAGGTGAAATAACGTGAAGCAATTAATAATCGTCTTGGAGTTGCTCAGCATTGTGATATGCCTTGTCGCTTGCGACGAACGTAATATTTCCATCTTAAATGAGGTTCCCACACCTGTCTCTGTCCTCGACCCGGATAACGAGCCCAACGCGCTTTCCTATGTCCAACTGGAAGCACAACTAGGTCCGATCTCCAGGGCCAGTCGACCTTATCACATCGGTGTTGTTCTGAAATTCTTAGGCAACCAATATTGGCAATTTCTGGCGGAGGGTGTCCAAACTCGCGCTAACGAACTGGGCGTCACGGTTGATATACGGGCAGCCGAAACAGAGAATGATCCAGAGGGGCAATATGCGATTATGCTGGAAATACTGGATGGCGGTTATGATGCTTTTATCATCGCTCCACAAACGGATACCAATCTCACGTCTGGTGTTGCCACTGCCCGTGATCGAGGACTTCCGGTATTGGTTGTCGATGAAGTGATCAAAGATGCTCATTACTGGGTAGGTGTTGAGTGCCACTAATCGCGATAGGGGCAGGCTTAATGCTCACAAGTGCCACTAATCGCGCAGGATTCTTGTACATTAACAT
>JAFGFI010000048.1 GCA_016931185.1 Anaerolineae bacterium | reverse complement strand
TGTATTTTTTCGTTGGCGGGCTACGCCCGCCAACGAAAAAATACACCCAAACCCGCGTTTCTGTCTGGAGCAGGTGACAGAAAACGATCATCACTCACAAAACTAAACGGTTACACCCCGGCTACCACATATAAACAGTTTCAACCATAGGCGTTGCGAAAATTTGACAGATGCCCAAGTTCCATCACAATCTTGCCCGTTATCCAAATTCGTGCTACACTCCCTATAGAGAAGGATAAAAGGGTAAACGAAGAAGAGAGAAATTTTAGTAAGCATTTAGGCAAAGTTCAGAAACCCTGTTTGTTAAGTTGACATTTCCAGGCTAAAGATGGGAAAAGTGTCAATCCAACTCAAACCATACCGGTATTCAGCGAAAATTCATGGGGGTAAAAAAATGACCCAGTCTACAGAGAAGGTGAAGGTTATCACCCAGGCAGAAGGCAAGGGATTCAAAGTCGAAGTATTAGAGTATGCAAGTCTCGAAGGGGGTCAAAATCTTTCCATCGCACCTATGCTCTATTTTGCCAATCAAGTAGGGCTTCACTTGAAATTTGTGCGACTCCAACTCATACAGGGCGAGGCTATTTTGGAAGCCGGCGCTTTGTACTTTATGAAAGGTCACATTGCAGTGACCAGCAAGGCCGGGGGAAGTGGAGGAATTGGGGGCCTGGCGCGCGGTATTGCAACCAAGATGCTGACAAATGAGACCGTTTTCCGGCCACGCTACAAAGGTACTGGCGAAATTTATCTGGAACCCTCTTTTGGACACTTTTTAGTCTATTCTCTACAACCCAAAGAATCCCTCATCGCGGACAAGGGAATGTTTTATTGCGCAGAAGGATCGGTCAATGTCAGCGTCGCAGTGCAACAAAATATCTCGTCCGGGTTATTAGGCGGCGAAGGATGGTTCCAGACAAAGGTTATCGGGCCAGGCGTCTGTGTATTTTCATCGCCGGTGCCATCAAGCGAAGTGATCGCCTACGATCTACAAAATGAGAAACTCCAGGTAGACGGTAATTTCGCCCTGATGCGCACAGATGGAATCAAATTTAGTGTACAGAAATCTACCAAGGGACTATTAGGCACTGCGAGCAGCGGTGAAGGGTTATTGCAAACCTTCGAAGGCACCGGGCGCGTATGGGTTGCTCCCACGCAAGCCGTGTACGAGCGACTGACAAATCCCTATGTTTTCGCGCAAATGGTCAATTCGCAAGGAACAAGTCATACCCAAACCAGATAGACGTCCATTACAAAAAAAATCGGGAAGGCGGAACGGGAGATGGTTCAAGTTATCTTTACACTTTATGCCCTGTCAAGCGTAAAAGTGTAAAGGTAAAAAGTAAGGTTTCTGAACCTTGCCCGGAACGGGGATATCCATTCCGCGATCCCAGGCTGTTTTTAGAATAGGAGGGAGAAAACCATGGAATTTCAATGCATCTGGAAAATCAGTTTATCAACATTACTAGGCCTTGCTATCTTGCTTTTGCTGCTAACAGGTTTGGCAAATGTACCCGTACAGGCCCAAAGCGGTACTATTTATGTGTACAAACAATTGGGACGGAGCAACAATACCGTCTACGTTGGCGAATACCTCACTTTCACCATTGTGATTCGCAATGATGCGGCCTTTACTATCACCCAACTGCCTCTTACCGATGACTACAACGAGGCCGTATTACACTTTGTAGATGCATCTCCCGTAATGCCCAATACCGTAGACGTCGGCGCAGGGCAGCTCGATTGGAATGATATAACAGACTACTTCGGCGATTTCCCTCCAGGACGGCAAGAAACCCTAATCGTAGGGTTTATCGCCGAACATCCTGAACCTTCCGTCGTCAATGCGGCGGCAGTTCACGATGCTGTCGGTTCCGGCGGCAATGTCGGCGGCGAGGATAGTACCTTCACCGATACGACAGCTATTGGAGGCAGCAGTCCTTTGGACAAAGAATTACTCGCCAATTTACAGCCCCAAATCGGCCAACCGATGACATTCACTATCATTATCACCAACGCAGGCTATGCTCCTCTAAGCGTTTTACCACTGACCGATTATTATAGCCCAGGGTGGATGACCTTCAGTCACGCGATTCCTGCCCCTGACACTGTGGATCCTATCAATGGTATTCTGCACTGGAACGATCTTACTACCGTGCTTGGCGACGTACCGGCATGGGGAACTGTCAAGATCACCACCGTTTTCACCGCGCTGACCACGGGAGAGAATATCTACAACAGCGCGGGTGTTGCAGGCGCAAGTGATTGGTACGGGAATGATGTAAGTGGGGGCGCCGATCAGGTTCCCATTATTATCATTGACCAGCCTACACAGCCCACTGCCACGCCAACCCGTCCCAGGGCGACATCTACTCCCGACGACTCTGATTTCGAACCCACGCCGACGCCCTTTGTTCCCACACCCACCCCTGCATTTACCCCTACTCCCATCTTTTTACTTCCACAAACAGGAGAGACATCCAACTACACCGGTATTTTTGTCCTGCTACTTGTCCTCATCATAGGCATTACACTTTTCTCCCGCGAATTAAAAAACAAATACAGGACACATTTATCACACAATTCACACAAAGGAGATATCTAAATGGCAAAATACATCGCGGCAATTGACCAGGGAACAACCGGCACCCGCTGTATCCTTTTCAATCACAATGGACAACCTGAGTATTGGGTATACGAGGAACATACTCAGATCTATCCCCAACCCGGCTGGGTGGAGCACAATCCCCTGGAAATCTGGGAAAAGACCCAAAATGTCATTCGCCAGACGCTTGCCAGGGCAGATATCCAGGCCGGTGATATCGCCGCCGTTGGGATCACCAATCAACGGGAAACCACACTCGTCTGGGATAAATGCACCGGGCAACCACTTTACAATGCCATTGTCTGGCAGGATACGCGCACCAAAGCAATATGCGATCAGCTCGCGCAAGAAGGGGGACAAGATCGCTTTCGCCCCACTACGGGCTTGCCCCTAGCCACCTACTTCGCGGGGCCGAAGGTGAAGTGGATGCTGGACAACCTCTCCACAGTGCGTGATGCCGTCATGCAGGGCAACGCGCTCTTCGGTACAATCGATACCTGGGTCATCTGGTGGCTTACCGGCGGGCCAAATGGAGGGGCACACGTCACTGACGTAACCAATGCCAGCCGCACATTAATGATGGATTTGACAACACTGGATTGGGATGATGCTATCCTGGATATCTTGGGAATTCCACGCGCGATGCTGCCCGCTATTCGTCCCTCCAGCGTTCCGATACCCTATGGGTTTACACAAACAGACGGCCCCTTCGGCGCATCTTTGCCCGTCACAGGAGCATTGGGAGATCAACAGGCCGCCCTCGTGGGACAGACATGTTTCACCCCCGGCGAGGCAAAAAATACTTACGGGACCGGCTGTTTTATGCTACTCAATACCGGTACCGAGATTGTACCGTCCAATAACGGCCTGCTCACCACCCTCGGCTACCAGTTCGGCGATGCGCCAGCAGTCTACGCGCTGGAAGGTTCTATCGCGATTACGGGGGCACTGGTGCAGTGGCTGCGCGACAATTTGGGCTTTTTCGAAAGTACGCCACAAATTGAAACGCTGGCGCGCGAGGTTGAAGACGCGGGGGGCATGTACATTGTCCCGGCCTTCTCTGGCCTGTTCGCCCCCTACTGGCGCAGTGACGCGCGCGGCGTTATGGTGGGCCTTACTCGTTACATCACAAAACACCACATCTGCCGAGCTGCCCTTGAGTCAACTGCTTACCAGACCCGTGATGTACTCGAAGCAATGGAACAGGATTCTGGAGTCGCCCTCACGGCCCTAAAAGTAGATGGGGGCATGGTCGCTAACACATTGTTGATGCAATTTCAGGCCGATTTGCTCGGTGTGCCCGTTATCCGCCCTACCGTCACCGAAACGACAGCGCTGGGGTCAGCTTACGCAGCGGGTCTAGCCGTTGGCTTCTGGGATAATCTGGAAGCCCTACGCCAGAATTGGGGAATAGATGCCACCTTCACACCACAAATGGATGAATCTCAACAAGCAACACTGTATGCCGGATGGAAAAAGGCCGTCGAACGGACATTAGCGTGGGTAGAAGGTTAAACACTTTGCACAAAGATCACTTAGGGTATACTATAAGGATGCACTACAACATCAGTTAAAGAACGCACATGCGTGACTCGCCTGAAAAAACCAGGTTCTTATAGTCTTTTCAGTGGGATCACCACATGCGTAAAACGCAAAAATTGTTTTACATTTTACGCGCTTACTAACCCAAACGAAGAAAGAAGGCTCGCGTGCGAGTTTTAATGCTTTCCAAGGCCTGCATTATGGGGGCCTACCAACGTAAATTAGAAGAAATGGCAGCCCTCGCGCCAGAAATGGCATTGACGGTGGTGGTTCCCCCCTTTTGGAGGGATGAACGCGGTATCACTCCCCTGGAGCGCATCCATGTCCATGGTTACCGGATTGAAGAGGCATTAATGCTTTTCAATGGGCAGTTTCATTTGCACTTTTATCCCGAATTTGGAGAGATCCTCAGACGTTTTCGCCCAGATATTGTCCATATTGATGAAGAACCCTACAATCTAGCTACCTTTCACGCAAACTGGCTGGCACGTCGTAGTGGCGCAAAAACGCTCTGGTTCTCGTGGCAAAATCTACGACGAAAGTACCCCCCCCCCTGGGTATGGATGGAACGCTATAATCTACATCATATAGATTATGCACTGGCCGGTAGCCAGACGGCGGGCCAGGTCTGGCGGGCTAAAGGCTACACAGGCCCACTGGCCGTTATCCCACAATTTGGTGTGGATCCCCATCTTTTCACCCCCCCCACCACACCGCGCGCGACGACCGCCATCCATATCGCGTATGTCGGACGGTTGGTACCCGAAAAAGGTATTGATGTGTTACTTAGGGCGTTGGTAGATCTTGCCGGAAACTGGGAACTCACGATACAGGGCAGTGGGCCAGAGGAAACGTACCTGCGCCAACTCGCACACAGTCTAGGATTGGCCGACCGGGTCACCTTCCGCGCATTGATTTCTTCAATAGATATGCCGAATTTTTACCGGCAAGTTGATATTCTCGTCTTACCTTCCCGCTCGCGGGCTAATTGGACAGAGCAATTTGGACGTGTGCTCATTGAAGCCATGGCATGTGGCGTGTGCGTCGTCGGTTCAAATACAGGCGAAATTCCTCATGTGATTGGCAAAGCAGGGGTTATTTTTCCTGAAGATGATGCTGTAGCCCTGCAAAGTGTACTGGATCGCTTGATCCGCTTCCCTTCATTACGGCTAGAATTACGCCAATATGGACGTGAACGTGTACTCTCCCATTTTACACAGCGAGGCATCGCACAAGATACAGTGGGCATATACAAGGAGATACTACAATGAGAGGCTTTACACTGCGCTCTATAAAAATAAAATTGATCTCTGGCGCAGAGCTGCTCAAACGATGGTATAAACATGGGCGCGCTGAGTGGTACTATCAGATAGGAAAAATCTACCGTCATCTGGGAAATCGTTATGGATTGATAGAGTACTATGAAGTGGCCGTAGATTATTTTTCCCTGGCACTCGAATCCGAACCTACATTGGCCAAAATCTATATGGATCGCGGCATTCTTTACTGGCGCGAACTAGATCATCCCAGACGGGCTATCATCGATCTCACCGAAGCTTATACGATAGCACCTAACCTCATTGAAGCACGCTTCAATCGCGGCGTAGCACACCAACAATTACGGGAATATGATCAAGCAATAGAAGATTTCACTGCTTACCTGGCTATAGGGGAACATCCTCACTGGCGGGAATATGCACAAAACATGATTAAGGAGTTGAGCGAATGGGCCACTCCCTCTCAGGTCACGAGCTAAAACACTCTCTCCACCGTTTTCTCTATGGCGTACTCAGCGTCAGCATATTGTTCATGCCTGCCTGTGCGCTTACACCTTTACCTTCTTACACGCCTACACCCTCCCCAACCTTTCCTCTCACCATCACTTTTCCGCAAGCCCCCACGGCCCTTTGTCAGGTGGCCACACAACTACAATTACGGCCCCGTGTCACCGGCGCCTGGCCTAATGCAAATCCCGTCACCTGGGAACTTACTCCCCACGGCGACAGACAAATGCTTAATCAAGGAACCTGGTCTCCAGAAACAGCCGATCTTCTCATTACTTTTCCGAATGGAACGCCACTACCTCCTGGAGAGTATACCGTCAGCTTTCACGCGGACGATCGTTCCCCATCTGTCAATATAGCACAACACACATTTTCAATTATGGATACGCCCATCCAACTCACAGGACTCACGCTTGCACTATCCCCAACCGGACCAAACATTAACTATCTACCGGCAGATACCCAACACTTTTACTTACGATATACCTACCAGGGCATCTGTCCTGGTGCACCATTCTGGGCCGTCGTCCGGCGTGGCGAAGAAACCATCTGCAAACAAACTATCTCCCTGGATAGTGAGCAAGGGACCGGTGTCGTGGCCTGCTATCGCGCCGACGGCGTAGCATTGGCAGAAGATACCTATCAAGCCGATCTCAGCTTGATGGGGGAAGCTAAGCTACATCTCACCTTTAAAGTAGGACAAGAACCTACTCCGACCCCCCCCACAGCGACCGCTACACCACTGCCGTCGCCCACGGCCACATCACTACCCTTAACCTGCGAACCGTCTTTCATCGCCGCCGGTTTAAACGCAGACGGCACGCCCTACTTACCCCAGGAACGTTTTGAATGGTATACGCAGATTGTCTATGTGGGCAGCTACTGTACAGGACTTACAACGGGAATGTCCTGGGAAGCCCGTTGGTATCGAAACGGGGAACCCTTTACCCAGACTTATGGCATTTGGGCCGGTGATACCGGGGGTATTGTGTGGGATCGTCTCATCAATACCCCAAAGCAGCCATTTTTAATGCCGGGAACTTACACGGTTTCCCTGACAATTGCACACACAACATCATTAACAGGAACCTTTTATTTGATACCTTATGTACGATCCACACCGTCACCATAAAAAAACAGAAATATTCAGTACTGATACTCAATTTCTACTACATAACATGAGTTGCTACCTTGTGGTAGTAGAAGAGAAAAGGGTGTTTTTTTCCCTTCTCTTTTTCGCCCCTACGGGGCGAAAAAGAGAAATTCACGTGATAGGTAGCAACTTAAGTTACATAACTGCGGATGTCTACGTCCGCTTAGATACTCAGAAAGGAGCCATTATGAGCCTGGTCATTACCATTTCCAGACAGCTAGGAAGTCGTGGTAGTTACATTGCGGCTGAAGTCGCCAGACGAATGGAGTTACGTTACCTCGATCGAGAGATTCTCCAACGCGCGGCTGAAAAAGCCGGTTATCCTGACGAAGCTATGATCCAACAACTAGAACAATGGGAGAATATGCCAGGGCCATTAGAGAAAATACTCATGGCACTTGGCACAATGCCCTTGACTCCCACTATCGCCAGCGCCAGCCTGCGCGAGGGATATGTCTATGACGAACGTATCGCTACACTGATGCTCCAAAAGAACTTCAGCCGCGACGAAGCCTATCAAAGGTTAATAGAAGAAGAACAACGGGCCGAAGCCGGGGAAGATTATGTCGAACTCGTGCAGCAAGTCATCAAAGAATATGCCAAGATAGGGGATACCGTCATTGTAGGTCGAGGGGGACAAATCATTCTATGCAACGCACCGCATACCCTACACGTACGCATCGAAGCCCCTAAGGATATACGTATCCAGAACATGATACAACGTTTGGGGGTGGACGAAAAAGAGGCTG
This sequence comes from Anaerolineae bacterium, assembly GCA_016931185.1. GTDB lineage: Bacteria > Chloroflexota > Anaerolineae > B4-G1 > SLSP01 > JAFGFI01. The sequence goes on along the minus strand of JAFGFI010000048.1, from coordinate 1,347 downwards.
AACGACGCATTCTCCGCAGCGACAAACTACGCGCGCGCTATTTGAAACAACTTTACAATGCCGCGTGGAATGATCCTACCCTTTACCACATGATACTCAACACCGGTAAACTTTCAGAATCCCTCGCCACTCACGTCATTTGTGAGGCGGCCTGTCAACTCAGGCCCCAGGTGCCACTCTAACAGCGACAATACTATAAACCTGGTTTTTGTAAAAAACCAGGTTTATTTTGCGTTTTAATATCCACTGAGCAAAGAGCCATGTGGAGCATCGGCCAATACCGCGCCTAACAATCTAACCCGGAAACGCATCAGTAATTCCTTTGACTGCACAACGCGGTCACGGCGGGTATGCCCGGAGCGAACCACAAGCAACAACCCATCTGTGCGCGCTGCCAACACCGAAGCATCTACAGCGACGGTCACCGGTGGGGCATCCAATATAACGATGTCCACCTGTGCCTTAAGTTGCTCCAACAACCTGCCCATCTTCTGTGAACCCAAAATGTCGGCGGGGTTGGGGGGCAGTGCCCCACTAGGTAATACCCACAACCCCGGTACCTGCGTTTCGACAAGCGGCAACGTTTCAGCATCATCTTCTTGGGCTAACATCGTTGAAGTCACACCTGGTTCCTGTGCTACACCAAAAAGCCGGTGTACATACGGACGACGCAGGTCAGCATCTACCAACACCACCCGCCGTTCTGCTTGTGCCATCACAACCGCCAGGTTAGCGGCAACCAACGACTTAGTCTCGCTGGGCGAAGGAGATGAGATTACCAAGGTCTCTAACTCCTTATCCAGACTGGTAAACGCCAGGTTCATCCGCAAAGCACGGTATGCTTCCGCTGCCGCGGAAAAGGGATCAGATAATGTAATCAAATTTGATGTAATCAGGTTCACGTCTGGCATTCTGTGCTCCTTACGCTACTTGTTATGATGGCGGATATTTGCATCCGCAGGTGGAATCACGCCAATGACCGTTACTTCCATCTCACGCTCCAAATCCAGAGAGTTGATAACGAGACCGGCTTCCAACCATTCCAATACAAAAACAACCACAACACCGATAACCAATCCAAAGACAGCTCCCGCAGCTACGTTAATACTTGTCTTTGGACGCAACAAGCGATATTTTGCAGGATCAATTGGATACGCATAGACCCGATCTTCTTTGTTTTGCCGCCCGTTCTGCTCATTGCGCCAGTCAACCAAGAGTTGTGCCCAGGTATCGGCGATCCTGTTTGCCTGCTCACCATCATAATCATCTACATCAATCTGGATCACCAATAACCCGTCATCCGCCTGAATCTTGACATCCCCCTTGAGATCCGCCGGCGTGCGCATC
>JAFGFI010000047.1 GCA_016931185.1 Anaerolineae bacterium | reverse complement strand
GGCTAAAGCCGCCGGAAAAGAGGGTATTTTTTGATTTCGAGCTACGCTCGAAATCAAAAAATACTACTTGAAAGTGATTTTAGTCGCACAATCCAATCTAATTGCGGCTAAATATCCTGCTGTGGAAAAGTGTCCGGTAGCTAGACCAAAATTTAAGATACAACTTTCTGAAGAAGGCTGGTAAAGAGGATGCCTATAGATAACAAACACATTAATCTTCTAGCACGAATATTTCCAGGTCTTGAACCAGAAGAACTTATTAGTCTATTCAACGTTGCAGAATATCATGCCTATCCTGCCGGAATGATGTTATGCCAGGAAGGTAACATTGAGGATACATTTTACATCATTATAGATGGCAAGGTCGAAATCACCAAATGCCTTAATGAACACGTGAATTTAACCGTCAACCGGCTCCAAACTGGAAGTTTCTTTGGAGAAATGTCACTCTTAGAAGCCGGGCCACGCAGTGCAACTGTCACCACCATCGCCCCAAGCACGCTTCTTGAAATTAAACGGGAAGCATTTCTGACTGTGCTACAGAAAAACTCTCCGATAGCAGTACAAATTCTCACACAAATTGTCAATCGTTTGCGAGATGCCGACCAACGCACTATCGTTGAATTGCGTATGAAAAATGAGGAGTTGGAAAAAGCTTACAGAGAACTGGCACAGCAGGAAAAATTACGCTCAGAATTTCTAACTACGGTTTCCCATGAACTTCGCACACCGCTTACTGCTGCGATGGGGTATTTACAGTTTGTCACTTCGGGCATGGTGCCTCTGGAACGAGTGCCAGAATTCACAACTACCGTTGAGCGCAATTTACGCACAGTTATTCATTTAGTCAATAACATTATGTTCCTGCAGGAACTGGAGTTAATTACACCTGAATTAGAACCCCTGGATATTGAAGCTCTGGTCCAACAGGCCATTACAGATAAAGAGGAATTAGCCAAACAGAATGGCTTGACCCTTACCTATCGCGTGAAGGGTTCTGCCGTGCATGGAGACTCCCTAGAATCTCCTATTCCCGGATTGGGCCAATCCGCTTTGAGACCCCATATCATAGGAGATGCGGATAATCTAGGGCGGGCTATCAGTGCAATTTTGGATAATGCCATCAAGTTCAGTCCTGATGGCGGGGAAATCATTGTGGAGATTGATCGGCAAGAATCAGCGCCATTTCCGAATAGCGCGCCATTCAGAAATGGCGCGCTACACACGAATCCCGAAATCCACATCGCCATCTGTGACCCAGGTGTAGGATTTCCCATTGAAAAACTGGATGAACTGTTTAAACCCTTCACACGCATCGAATCAGTGGGAAAACATCTGTTCAGTGGCGTCGGGTTAGGGCTACCCATCGCCCGGCATGTTGTACAGATGCATGGCGGACGTATTGAGGTCCAAAGTACACCCGGTCAAGGAAGTACTTTCACCATCATACTCCCTATCCAAAAATAGACCTAGTGCTCTTTCAAGCATTCAATGACGGGTAAAAACGATTACACGTGCAGAAAAATACCCGCCAACTACATCCTGAAAGAACACTAATCTCCCGGCTTTACTTTAAATCTAATACCTGGAATACTAAGTCCGGCTCGCTGTGCCCCTTAAGCTGAATATATCCCAACTCTCGCCCAATAACCAGGTCACGAACCACTTCGTAAGCCTCAAGATTCAACAAAATTTCACCTTCCTTAGCATGAGATTGAAGACGGGAAGCCATATTCACGCTATCGCCAATCGCTGTGTAGTTGCGAATTTTTGTTGAACCAATGCTTCCAATAACAGCGTATCCTGTTGTAATCCCCACACCAAAGCTCAGATGGGCCTCTTCAGGAAGTACCTTGTGCGCGCCGGCAATAGCATCGCGGATAGCCAACGCCGAGCGCACTGCTCGCAATACGTGGTCTTCTTGAGTAAGCGGTGCATTGTAAATCGCCATCACCCCATCCCCCAGGAATTTGTCCAATGTGCCCTCTTCAGCCAAAATCGCCTCTGCGGCCAGTGTCAAATAATGATTCAGCACCTCCACCGATTCTTCCGGCTCTCGTTTTTCACTAAATGATGTGAAACCACGAATGTCAGAAAAAAGCACCGTCACTTTATGACGCACGCCCCCTAATCGCACACTGTTTGGATCAGAGAGCAATTGTTCCACTACACGTGGGACTACATATTGCTCAAATGTCTGGCGGATCTGGCGCACTTGTAATTTCAACTGATGCTGTTCCGTCAAATCGTCCATTACAATAGCAATGCCCGTAGTGATCTCATGATTATCCTTGAGCGGGCTGAGGTTCAAGCGCAGCATCACTTGTCCTCGTTTAGGCAATATAGGTTCCAACTCATACCCAACTACAGAATTATCATTCTCTCTCACTTTCCGCAATAAGGGCGTGAGCTTCACCCCCATACCCGGTAGTGCGTGCAAGTAAGGTTGCCCCATAATCTCATCCGCGCTTACCAGCAAAATGCGCTCCGCTGCCCGATTAATGGTTGTAACATGATCACGCTCATCTGTTGTAATGACTCCGCTGGCGATACTGGCAAAGATATTGTCCATGTAATTCTTCATCGCTGCGATAGCATCACGCTGACTCTTAACGTCTGCAAATAATTGTGCATTTTCCATTGCAATACCAGCTTGAGAAGCCAGCGCTGTCAACAACTTTTCATCATCAGCCGTAAAGACAGACAACTCTTTACCACGCCCCAGGAGTACAAAACCCAATAGACGCTCGCGCCCCTTCAACGGAGTAAGCAAAATTGAGTCCACTAAAGAGGAAGTCCGCGCGATGATCTGGACAGATCGCTGGCTAACGATTTGATCCACAGTCCAGATATAGGCTATCCCAGATTCTAATGCCTGTGGCAGCATAGGTTCTACCACTCGATGTAAAGCCATCGGGAACCCCTTGTCCCCGAAACCGGAACGCGCTATAAGTTCACGCGATTTGTCCCAATCTGCCTCTTTTCCAAGCAATAAAACAACACCCCCATCGGCGCGAATAATACGCGCCGCCTCTGCCATTACCAAATCTGGAATTTCATCTGGATCAAGTGACGCGCTGATTGTTTCCCCAATATTGTATAATAAATTGATCTCGCGGTAGCGTTCTAGCGTCTCTTGAGCTAAAGACCGACTTTCAATCGCTCGTTCCATAATCAACATCAGACTATGATGCAAGGACTCCAACGCGGTCCGCGCATTAGCGTAAGCAAGACCCGGACCACTAGCAACTAATGCACCTACAGTCTGTTCTGCAAAAACCAAAGGTAAATTAAGGTCTGCGCCATCTCTCGATAGTGTCTCATTTGACCCTTCATAACGCACCTCGACAACTCTGTGTCCATCATTATCTACCAGCGCGAAAGCCACTTCTGGCAACAACGGTGCAAACTGCTGCAAGTATTTCATAGCGACGCGACGATTTATCAACCGGCGCACTGAAAGTGATATTTGTTCCATAACCATCCTCCCTCTACATATTCGCGTTACCGGGTAATATAAAAGAGAATTTTGACCCACTTCCCAATTCTGATTCAACCCATATTACGCCCCCATAATGGGTCACAATCTCACGTGAGATAGCCAACCCCAACCCCGTTCCCCGTGGTTTGTCCATAGCATCGCCCCCTTGTTGAAAACGCTGAAACAAGTTGGGAATTTCTTTGGGCGAAATTCCAATCCCCGTATCTCTAATAGATACTAAAACTCCACCTGATGATGGCACTTTCCACACTACACTCGGATTGCCGTAATCCGCACAAACCATACTTTCACCCGTATGAACAACACTATCAGGTGGAAGAGTTTTTGCCATTACAGTGATTTGGCCTGGCGCGCCATTTGGAAACGGCGAGGTAAACTTAATGGCATTAGATAGTAGGTTTCCCACAATTTGTCGAATCCTCTTAGGATCCCCTATTAACGGTGGAAATTGATCTTCTATAATAATATCCAATTGTAATCCTTTCTGTTCAGCATCTTCCCACATTCTATCGACTACGTTCTGAATTAAAGACGGAAGTTCATATACCTGATCATTCCATTCCATTGTACCGGCATCCATAGCTGCAATATCCAACACATCATTAATTAAAGCCATCAACCGTTCCCCCTCCAACACCATAATATCCAGGTTATGGTCAATACGTTTCATTACGCGGTTGATAGTATCAGGAGATTCTACGACATTAGGAAATGCTGCGCCATTCGGCGATGCTGCGCCATTGCCAAATGGAATTGAAAGCTCGGGAAGTTCAGAAATAGTGCATGATTCATCCACTTGCTCTTGGTCGGACAAAATCAGTTTCAAAACCGGGACAATCGTCCGATCAAACGCCCGTCGTGTAAGTTTAGCAAATCCCAAAATCGAGGTCAACGGAGTCCGTAGTTCGTGAGAAACCGCCGAGATAAATTTAGATTTCATACGATCCAATTCAACTTCATGCGTCGTCTCATGTAAAATGGAGATAACTGCACTACGATCCCCCAATGCCGTTGCCATCGCCTTAAAATTCCGCTGTTGAAAACTCATTTCTTCTGTCGCGCCACTGCTAACTGATACATCGCTTCTCAGGGGCGCACCATTTATAAACGAGGGTTGTTCCAGAGTGAAGTTAATCGTTTGCACTTGTCCCGGCCGCGTTAATGCTAATTGAATCACATCCCAAAGTTCAGGTAAGAATAACACATCAGTGAACTGCCGGCCCAATAAAATACGTGGGGAAGTCCGCACAATCTGTTCAAATACAGGATTAGTTAGTAAAATACGACCCTCAGCAGCCGTGACCAACAATGCATCTGCCATATTTTGTAAAATTGCGTTAAGACGATTACGGTCATTCAACATTGCTTGTGTACGTCGCTGCACCTCATCCTGCAATTGATGCTGATAGATCTCCATCTTTCGCACAAGAAGTGCATTTTGAACTGCCAGGGCAGCCTGATGAGCCAAAACTGTCAAGATACGAATATCCCCTGCCGTATACGCTAACCCATCTTTACGTGGGCCTAATCCCAACACACCGATCACTTGCTCCCCTACTTGTAACAACGCGGCCAGTTCCACGTTACGCTGTACTAATATTTCTAATACCTCCGCCGGTACCCATGGCTGGGGTAATGAGGACAAAATGGGATCACCCTGATGTTGTATCCAACTAGCGAACAACGCGCGTATCTGATCATTCACCGGCAATGTATCTTGCTCCGACATCACCCGTTGTAAGGCCATCTCATCCTCTGTTAGGATCATCACTCCACCCCAAGTAGCGCCTAAACGTTCGGGCACCACTTCACTAAATAGCACAGCTAATTGATCGAGATAGATAACGCTTGCAAATCGCTCCGCCATCTCTTCCAAAAGTTCACGCGGCGATACACGTCCGCGATATAGAAAACGATCGGCATAATGTGACACCCAGGGACGAAGTCCCCAAAAAATCGAGGCCGACAATAAAGCAGAAAAAAATATAATCCAATCATCATTTGAATAACCGGTTAAAAGCATGATCACCCGGCTAATAAGCCGTATTACAATTTCACTAAGCAAAAAATAGATACCTATCGAACCAGCTAATAACAAAGCCTGAAACAGTGAACGGTGAATCGAAACATCCTCTGTAAACAAGCGATATCGCGCAATAGAAATAGCAATCGAAGCTGGCATCGCCAACATCAACAATGCAGTCAACTCAATAGGCAGCAATGATCGACCGGCAATCGCCATCGGTACACCCGTGAATAACAAGAAAACGACCATCGTGAACAAACTTCCCACAACGAACCAACGAATCTGACTGCGCAACTCCAACCGCTCCACCACCAGGTAACCATGTACCAAACTTACAATACTCGCTACTAACATCAACAATCCTATCCAGCCCGCCATCCAACGCATCATCACCAGGCGCATTAACCACGACTCGCCAGATATAACACCGACAATGATAGATATTGCCGGATTCAATAAATGTATTCCCCATATCCCTTTTTTCCAGGATATAATCCAGGGTTTCTTCATTGGGAATATCAAGAAAAAATGCAAAACAGAACTAAATGTCAGGCAACAACTCACAAACTTGATCATATTCTCAATGACAAAGAGCCATGGTACCACAAGCACTGCACTTTGAACATGCAACCCCAACAACAAAGTCATCATCCAAAATATCATAAATAACAAAACAGAAGTACACTCTTCAGGCCGAGTTACTAGAACATGGATACCTACCACCATACTGGCAACCGCCAATATATAGACGCCAAATCGTAATGCCAACACACGCTGCCATGGGAATATGCCCAGCGTCACCGACACATCCATGTATGTATCATCTCGCACTATCTGATACTTTAAAGTCTGCCCTGGTTGCCAATCAGGATAAGGTATCCCAACTAATGCGCGCTCTCCAAGTGTCTGTAAAGAGAGTCCTTCTATAGCCAATATTTGATCGCCGAAACGCAACCCGGCGGATTGAGGCAACCCGGCGGATTGGGGCAATCCGGCGGATTGAGGCAATCCGGGCGATGGATCCCACAATTGATAAGTCACATACATTCCATCTGGAGAAAACTCGGTTAACAACGCACCATCAGATGGCAAATACGCCTGCACTACAAAGGAGATAACCAGATAAATCAGACTAATATTACATAACAGCAACAGGACTACCACAAAGGGCGCGTCACGCCACTTGGCAATGATACGCCATTTAGTAATGGCGCGTAACCTATGCCAAATTGTCACATCACTCCTTCTTCTCCGGATTTAGGAGTAGTCCGATGGATCAATAATTTTTCAATTGTCATTAACAATGCCTTATCTTCAACAGGTTTAACAAGATATTCATCCGCCCCTAGAGCTAATCCATGCTCACGGTCTTCAATAATAGAAAGAATCAAGATCGGTATAGAAGAAGTTGTGGGATCAGCCTTAAGGATACGGATGACATCAAATCCAGAGAGATCAGGCATCATCACATCCAACAAAATCAAAGAAGGAGTCGGCATGTGATGCCGCGCGAACACAATAGCGTCCGTACCATTTGTAGCTTCCGCTGTCTGATACCCCGCAGTCATAAGCTCTTGCACCAACAATGAACGAATATGCGCTTCATCATCGACTACCAAAATCAGCGGGTGGGCATCCATATTCATCATCATAGGCAACGCATGTGATCGCATTTCTGAAATCACACGGGTTCCAACCTCTCCTACCTGCACATTCAGCGGTAATACAAAAGAGAAGTTGGAGCCAGCATTTACCGTTGACTCAACCCAAATATCACCGCCATAATGAGTGACAATCTCCCGACAAATCGCCAACCCCAAACCAGTACCTTGAGGTTTATTCGTCATCGTATCCGTCGCCACCTGCTGAAAATGTTGAAAAAGCTTTGGAAGTTCTTCTTTAGCAATCCCAATACCCGTATCAGTGACGGAGATAAGCACTGCCCCTTTATCCAACACACGCCAACGCGGGGGTTTCTTACCCACAACTTCTCCAGGCATCAATGCTCGCACCGTCACAGTTATCTCACCCCGATCTGTAAACTTGAGCGCATTTGAAAGTAAGTTGTCCAACACTTGTTGTATGCGATGAGGATCAGCAATCAAGACAGGTAACGTATCCGGCAAACACAAATGCAATACAAGTCTCTCATTATCCATTTGTGCGCGTACTTGATTGACCGTATCCGCAATCAACTCTCGCAAATCCAGCGGACGGTCCTTCCATTCGAGCTTACCGGTCTCCATCTTGGAAATATCCAACACATCATTAATCAAACGCGTAAGACGTTCACCCTCTTGTATAATAATATCTAAATTGTCGTGGACACGCTGTACCGCGCGCCGCGCGCGAGCGCTTTTTCCGGCTACATTGGGCGTAATATCCTTATCAAAAGATTTATCAATCAACTTAGCAAAGCCTAGCACGGCGGTTAAGGGCGTACGCAATTCGTGAGATACTGTAGAAATGAATTCAGTTTTCATCCGATCTACTTCCCTCTCGTGCGTCACATCCCGTACTACTGTAACCACACCCAATATGCTACTCGGAAGTGGGAGTCCACTCGGAAGTGGGAGCCCACTCGGAAGTGCAGGACGAGATTTCTCCTGAATCGCCGATGAAGATACTTGAAACGTACGCCCTTTCAACATTGGAATTTCTGCCGTGAACGTTGCATTATGATCTTCCAATGCATTCGCAATAAGACGTAATAATTCATACTCATGAACAGCTTGATTTAATGGACGTCCCACTAAAGTCGCCGCCGGACGGTTAAACATATTCTCAAAGGCAGGATTCACAAGTATGATAATATTCCGAGGATCAGTGACAATCAAGGCATCCGCGATACTCTGTAGAATCGCACGTAACCGGCTTTTTTCTTCCGTCAACTTCGCGGTTAATTGCGCCAGCTCTTCTGTTTGTGCATGCACACTTTTGAATAATCGCGCGTTATGCACTGCCACCGCAATCTGATTCGCGAACGCAACAGCCAATTCTCCATGTTTATCCCCGTAAAAACCCGGCTCAAACTTATCCAATGTCAGCAGCCCCAAACTCTCACCCTTAACAACCAATGGCGCGCCAATCCAAGCACGGATAGTATGCGCGCCTTCTACATCATCGCGCTTGTGTCCCCACTCCGGCAGAGCCTGTACATCAGATACCACACGCACTTGTTGTGATAACATCACCTGATAGCCTAAATTACGCTCTTCCGGAAAAAACGTCTTCCCCAATAATACTTCTGGATTGGCAAACCCTCGCCCCGCAGCAATACTCAAATATTCACCCTGTGCCAGCAATATTGCCGAAGAATCGTAGGGAATAACTAGCGCTAATTGCTCTAATGCCACGTTAAGCACTCGCTCCAAATCCAATGTAGAGTTTACAAGCCGTGCGACCTCAGCCAAGATAGTAGAGGTCTGGCGCTGTGCCTGTATCTCCAGATGCTGAGCGCGGATACGTTTCAAGAGGTCATTAAATGCCACAACCAAGTCTCCAACTTCGTCCAAAGAGGTGACAGCCAACCCCTGATCTATCCACGCTTGTCCTTTTTCTTCATAAGAGGGGACAGCCACAACAAGTTCCCGAATATTGCTCGTAATACCTTTTAAGTCTTTTGTTATATCATCCGCAACGTAACGGTCAATCGAAAAGGCCAAAACACTCATTCCCACAATAAATACAGAGAATAGCAGTACCGCCTCTCGTACAACCGGAATACGTAGTAGATGAGAACGATAGAAAAAACCTAGCCACATCCCTTCCGGCGCCACCTGTGACTGTTCCAGGGGCAAAAACAGTACTTCCCCACCGAATGATTCAACTGGCCAGAATAGAAATTGATCTTCCGAAGCCATCCCGGCCAACCGATTCGCCCAGGTTTCCCCAGTATACTCAAAATCACGGTACTCCTCCGGCAAATCAGTCATATAATTTCCCTGTGCATCTAAAATAAATGCTATCCCTTCCGTAATATCCAATCTCTCAATATAATTCACCAAGACCGTTTCTTCTAAGTAAGGTTGCAGGTCCCGAATTACACTCTGTCCCAATGAAGTATACTTATCTCGTACTGACTGGAGCGCGCTCTGCGCAACAACACTATACCCCAACATTCCCATGGACACAGCCGCGATAAACGTCAATAACAATGTCGTCACCACATAACGTGTTTTTATATCGAAACGCGGTCCCATATCTTCCGCCAGACCGGCGGTAAACAACAATACGGGAGTTAATAGCCGCCGTGAAGCTACCGAAATCAAAAGAGAGATAATGGCAGCCACTATTGTCAGTGCAATCGTGATAGGAAATTGACGGACCACAGAATAGGAACGTACAAAAATAAGTCCAATGATATCCGAGATAACAGCAACCCCAAAGGTTAGAATCACCGGAAAATATAAGAAATGAATGGGTGCAGTAAAGGCCAATGTACGGGCTTGCTGGAGCAACGACTGGGGAATAACTTCACCAACCTTGTGTTTTGCAGCCAACGAAGCAATAGGAGATAAATAGAAATTGAGGTATCCCCTCAGCAATACCACAAAAAGCAAGATAAAAACATAATAAAATCCAAGTGTTTGCAGGAAAACCTCCCGTGGTATATGAAAAATAGCAGGGATGGCCAGGATGAACACTACTATCCCGACTGTCGCAGCTATTCCAAAAAGCAGCATAATATTCCAATGCACACGTGCCAGATCAGGCACACGATCTTGGTATAAGCCGCGCCGGCTCATCAATACTTTCCTCGCTCGCTACTCCCGGGTCAACAGATTATCCTACGCAATACACGCCACCAGTAGCTTATGTTATTTGATTAAAACAGTTCAACCCCTAGTATCTCAGCCGCTCGCTCCAAAATATAATCCGGATCAAAAGGTTTCGTCACATATTCATCGGCTCCAACTTTGGAACCTTTTTCTTTGTCAATGGATTGTCCCTTGGCGGTTAACAGAATTACATATATCCCTGGGGCAGTCTCTTTGATCTGCCTACATACATCATATCCACTCAGTTTAGGCATCATCACATCAAGAAAAATCAGGTTAGGCCGCTCTGCTAGAGCCGTATCTAGTCCCTCTTGACCATCCCCGGCCAGAAGGATTTCCACACCCACATCCTCTAACTCTTCCAAAGTCTGTGCTAACAACACACGAATAAATGCTTCATCATCCACAACCAAAATCTTTTTTTCTTCACTCATACTAATCTCCTCCATAAATAGGTGCGTTGCACTTTCCAAAGTGCTATGCCCCTGTTTTCATTTGTTAATGGTGAATTCCCACTCACGATAATGCCTTTGAAAATAACTGAAAATCGAAAGCTCGAAACCTTTGCCATCTTTGAGATTTTTAACATCCTCACTTTATCATTCTACACGACTTCTGTCAATCTTCTAAACGCGCTGGGGTACGATTAAAACGCCACACGCGCACAATAGGCACCAACGTCCATAAACCCATCACAAGAGCTATCCCTAATATCAAAGCAGCCAATATCAAAACCAGTGGGATCATCATGCCAACGGCGGCCACTATCAACCCAACGACAAATAATACAACCGCAATCAGCGCTAATATCAGGGCTCTACGCTGTGCCTGGCGCAGCGAACCGCGTCGTATACCATACAGTTGTCCCGATTGCCCGTTAATCAACACCGGCAAAGGTTGGGACTCGTCATTTAAATAGTAGGTCGCGTACATCGGGAGAAGCAATAACGTCCAATTTTGTGCAGAATATGTGGGTGACCAGTGAAAATGACGTAGATGGTCTGCCTTCGCAGCTTGACGACATTCTTCTCCGGCCAATTGCTGTAACATTAACACCGCGTCTGACCAGGCAGCAGTTGGCGCGCGGTCTGGCAAACGAATGAACGCTTTTGTCATCTGTTCCGTTGTATATGAACAGGTGCTTTCTAAACGATATTCGCCCAATGAATTTTGTAAAGTCGCGTGTTCCTCCAAAGCCGGTACAGCGATATTATGATAGACTCGCACCAACCGTCCCACCCGGGGTTCCCAGCGCACGCGCGTCTCTTGAACTTCTTGCGTCGCCCATCCACTCTGCACATAACGTTCCTTATGACTGACTACCTCATAATCGAAACCTGCTTCTGCTTCCCATGTCGCCTGTATTTCACTATCCACCAGCCACATCGGAAGCATAATGCGCCGTACGCGCGCTTTTAGATTCTCTGAATTCAAATCTGATGGTGCAAATGGTATATCCGCAGCAAACGTCTCAATATGCTGCGCGACTACCCGCCCCGGAACAGAAAATGGTAATACCAACTCTGGTGGATAAATATAGGGCAATGCACGTACATCCTCCCCAAGTCTCTCTAAATCTGCTTGCCAACAATGTGGACAACGTAAGGAAGAGACATCCTCTTCCGGCACAAAATAACGCCAATCACAGTGCGGGCAAACTGCGCCAACCCATGTTAATCCCCATACGGATTGTGCGCCATTATTAGTCAATGGCGCGCTATGGGTCAATGACGCATCATCTGAAAATGATACGCCATTTTCTAACGACGTCTCGATAGTAGTTCCTTCCATTTGCATTTCCTCAGACATCATCCATACTCATCGCTGCACTCACGATAATCGCGGCAATAATTCCGCCAACAACCAACAACACAAGCGCAATAATCCCCACCACAATACCAACTCCCAGCAATGCAGTGATAATTCCCAATATCCCTAACAGAACTCCCGGCGCGAGCAACGCAGCCACTACCCACCAAACTTTTGTCCAATCCACAGGTCGCTGACCGGCAATTTCCCCCGTTTGCCCATTGAGCATCACCTGATAACTTTCACCGCCATAGGCATAGACTGCCACATACACCGGCAACAATACATATCGCCAACTCTCATTAGAGAAATCCAGCGACATGCTGAAGTTGCGAATTTGCGAGGTACTGGCCTGTGCGCGACATACTTGCCGGGTATCCTCCCGCATCTGTTCACGCGCGTGTTCCCAGGCGGATTCTAACATCACATCATAAGCCTGTGCCAGAAAACCTGCTAAATATTGCGGTTCATACGGAACCAGTGCCAGCAAATCAAACTTACGGATGCGTTCAAGCAATAGTTGGCTCAACTTCGCAGTTCCCGGAATTACCCAATCATCAAAATCGCGTTGTACATCGCCCGATTCCCAACGCCAATCTGTAACCGTGCGCGTTTTCCATTCCCCCCCAGAACGATACCGTTCGGTCCTAGTATGTCCCACTTGCGCGCGCCATTGCGCTTTCGTCGTCGCATCAAACGTCCAAAAGGGCAAATAGATTCCCTGGAAATTAGCAATGCGCGCGACATCTTTCAATGACTTAGGAGTCATCCAATTGCTTCCTAGCCAATCGCGCGCAATCTGCTGGCATGCATCAACTTCAATCTTAAACGGAACCAGAAAACGTGGACGTAAAACATCCTGGGGTGTGTCCTGCTGCAAAACGCGATTGGAACCGCAAAACGGGCATACATGTGTTAGATGTCCTTCTGGCAATGAGGTACGCGCACCACAATTCTGGCACTGCAATTCTTTGCGCGCCGTCCCCCACCCCTGCGCTTGGGTGGCGATAGCCATCGTTTCCACCGTAAACTCAAACTCCTGCGCGCCCTTACCTACCACAGATTTTTCAGGAGGTTCATAATACCCACAATGCGCACAATGTAATCCACCATCTACCACACTATACGCC
>JAFGFI010000046.1 GCA_016931185.1 Anaerolineae bacterium | reverse complement strand
TTACGGGGCGTGGTCCTGTAGCCTGGCGGTTGACCGCCGGGCGCTGACCGCAGTGCGCCATTACCGGATTATTTTCTTAACCTTCATAAGCCGCCGGAAAAGAGGGTATTTTTGGATTTCGAGCATAGCTCGAAATCCAAAAATACCTACTTAAAAGCGATTTTAGTCGCAAAATCCAGCCCAATTTTGCAACAAACGCTCGTTCACAGTTCGCCCCCCTCGCACGCGATAACCTGCCGCAAAGCAGCGCGACAATCCTCCATATTCAAGCCGAAAACGGGCTTGATCAGTCTGCATAATCGGGAAATTATTTAGTTTTCAGCCCTAACCTGACGCGCTTCCTTACCGGTCGAAACACACCCGGAACTGCTGGCGCACTGCGTCATTTTCCAGACTCACCGTAATCCCCTTTTCCTTGCACAGACGCAACACGCGCGGAATGCCGCTGCCGCGCCCGGTGTAGCCAAATTCAGGATCCTTCGCAGTGAAAGATAGCAAAATGGGATTGCGCTCCAGATGAATACCCAACTTAACGTTTTCTACCGTGACCGTATCCGGCAAAACTCCCGGACTAACAACTTCGACGGCATCAGGGAATATATTAATCTGCACTGAGGCATCTATAAAATAATCGCGATGCACCAGCGCGTTAGCGATCACCTCGCGGACCGCGCCCGCCGGGATTTCTACCTCACCGGGCACGTTGAAGTCTGCCGCTTGCGGGATGCGGTGCAGATTACGCAACACAAAATCCACCCCCCGCTTATATTGCTCGAACAAGTTGCCGCTAATGTCTTCCTTATCGCGGAATTCGTCGGCGGTAAGATAGACCGTGCCCTTGATGCCAAATTGCGGGCGGCTCCAGCTCACATTTTTGCCGAATAGCAATAATCCGGCCAACGTCAAATGCTCTTCACGCGCTAACTTCAAATTCTCCAGCAGGGTTGCCTGAGCAATTTCCACCCCGCTCAATTCTGCCCCAAAAGCCACACGGTAGAAGTGCGCAAACCAGAGCGCGTCTAGGTGTGTTGCGGGGACTTCTGTTATCATCTCATCGGCATATAAACGTTGGGCAGATTGTAACATAGGCTGAATCCTCACCGGCCAACAAACGTGTGCGTAAATTTTGAATATCCATTAACAGCATTTCACCTATTCGATGATTCACTGTCTACTAAGGTCACTAATACATCGCGTAATTGCGCTACGATATCGGTCACAGACAAAGGCGCAATCACTATATGGTTCCCAGGGTTACCAACCGGATGTAAATGCCAATCGCGCCGGCTGTCGCGGTCTATCCCCCATACCCGCCGGTTTTCTTTAATCAAAGCAAAGGCTACCGTTTGCGTGATTTGGTTAAAGTAGAAACGTACAAAGAAATCTGCTCGCACATAGATATGGCCTTGCGCCACAGGCCCATCGGTACTCAAATCCACCGGTCCAACAAGCTCCAGAGTAGTCAGGGCACGCAAAAGCTCAAGGATAAAATCATTTACATCCATTGAGCTTGTAGATCCTTATAATGTTGCAATAAGGTTTCGGCCGATTCCCATTCCCAATAGTCACTTTCAACATGATAAGCATAAGGATCTTGTCCCAAGGTTCCGGCAGCGCACTGCTCAGCAAACTCCGAGAACGACATTCCCCACTTGGTCTCAAATTCCTGAATGTTTCGTCTCAAACGTTCTGTCTTGAGGTCTATATATTCAACGAGTACTTTCCATAATGCAGTTTCCAGATCAGGAACTTCCGTCACCTGTGTCAACAAGGCTCCTATACGCGGAGAAACCATCACCTTTGACATATTATCCACGCTTATCATCGCACAAACCCCTTTGCACTCTCCACTCGCTCTTTTACAATCCGCGTTGCTGTTCTGCAATCCCTACATACTGGAGTGTCTTAACGTCACATCCTCAACGTAACTGTAAACCTCAATGCCTAACTCGGCTGCCAAAGCTCGCGCCCGCGCATCTACCATCGGTGATATCACCAATACCCGGTCGGCTTTCCGGGTGTGCCGCTGCTCGTAAAACCGCACCTTACGGTCAAAAATGACCATATCCGATTTGCTCATTGAGGACTTGATCTCACACAAGATCAATATTCCGTCCTGGATAATCACATCAAGTTCAACTTGATCGGGACGGCCGAAAACTTCACCCGTGGCATCATACTCCGTAACGTTCAGAACTTCAACGCCGAATGAATCTGTCAAAATACCCGCCAGTGCATTACGGAAAGAAGCCTCAGTCTGCGGGCCCCACCGCGCACCCAGCGCGCCGATACTTTGTGTGTGCTCGCGCGCCTGGGCTTCTATCCTGTCCAGTATGCGGTCAAGACGTGCTGTGTTTGCCTCCCACTTGCGATTCTGCTCCTCCCACTTGCGATTCTGCTCCTCCCACTTGCGATTCTGCTCCTCTCGCATAGTCCGGAGTTCCTGCTGATTTGCCTCCCACTTGCGATTCTGCTCCTCCCGCATAGTCTGGAGTTCCTGCCGGTTTGCCTCCCACTTGCGATTCTGCTCCTCCCGCATAGTCCGGAGTTCCTGCCGGTTCTCCTCCCGGTCACGGCGCAGTTCCTCAAGCACACATTCAAAGCGGCTTTCGGTCTCCCGCTTGTCGGCATACTGCTCCCGGGTCAACGAGAGTACCCACTCCCGCAACTCACTATCACGACGCAACAATGCCGGCAACTCTCGCCGGATCAACTGGCGAATTTGGTGATTTTCCATCAAGCTATCCCTTCGCTTCAACCCGCATCTCAGAACTACAATTTCTAAGGTGCGTCTTCAGTCAAACATTCGTTGCTACAGCAAATGGGTCAATACAACCGCCCATATCAACACGTCATTGCTATAATAAGGTATTCCCATTATATCACACACCGCCATCCCTTTTACTCTGTGTCGGTATACGGGCGCGCTACGGATAGCGCGGCTACATAGCGATTACAAGATCACGTCCTCAGCATAACTGTATACCTCAATACCCAGCTTTTTAGCCACCGTCCACGCCCGGTCTTCCACCATGGGAGAGATCACGATCTTGCGCGTTGCCTTGCGCTCGTGGCGGCGTTCATAAAACGTCACCTTGCGATCGAAGACATACATTTCAGCACGGCTGACGGAAGATTTAATCTCACACAGAATCAACATACCGTTTTGAATGATCACATCCAGTTCTACCTGATCGGGGCGGCCAAACACTTCGCCAGTGTCGTCGTATTCGGTTACATTGATAACCTCTACCCCAAACGAATCCACCAGGATACCCGCCAACGCGCTGCGAAAGGATTGTTCAGTGTGCAATCCCCAGCGTGCTCCCAACGCACCTAGCGTACTATCGTGCTTGCGTGATAACAACCGAATTTCGGCCAACATAGCATTGATTGACGCCTGGTTCTCATCCCACTTACGGTTCTGTTCCTCCCACCTGTGGTTTTGTTCATCCCACTTGCGGTTTTGGTCCTCCCACTTGCGGTTTTGGTCCTCCCACTTGCGGTTCTGTTCCTCCCACTTGCGAGTATTCTCTTCACGGTCGCGACGCAGTTCATCCAGCACGCGGTCGAAGCGGCTTTCAGTCTCTCGCTTATCGGCATACTGCTCCCGCGTCAGCGTCAATACCCACTCTCGAAACTCACGATCGCGCTGTAATAACCCGGGTAATTCTTGCCGGATGACCTGCCGGATATGTTGGTTTTCCATACAACACCTCCTGTCACTCCACAATTATCAGTAACATACACCCATCAGCCTATTTTTCCATTGAGCAAGCGCGCCGGCCCATCCGATTTGCAGAAGTGGACACTGTAGGTATCGGCAACTTCGGGATGTATCTGAGGATACCGGGATGCCAGGGTAGCGAGGATCTCCTCGCGAGAGGCGGGATCGCTCAGGCCAATACATGAACCCCTAAACCCACCGCCACTAAAGCGCGCACCGTATACACCGGGGCACTCGCACAAGAGGTTATAGAGGGTGATCAGTTGCGGGCAGCCGGACTCATAGTTGTAGACGGAACTGGCCCCAGATTCACGCATCAATTGGCCTACCTGTGGCACATCCCCGACCCGCCAGGCTGCCACGCCGGCCCGGACGCGCTGGACTTCGGTGAAGAAATGGCGCGCGCGTCGATCCAGGGGGGCGGGCAAACGCGCGCCTAACTCGTCATAGATAGCCTCCGGCACCATGCGCAAACGAGGGGTAGCGGGGACCGGTTGCCCGGCCCAGGTCAACAATTGGCGTGCCGCGGCCTGACATTCGGTCACCCGGCTGTTGTAGTCCGTCCCCACCAGCGATTTTTTAACCCCAGAATACACTACCAAAATATCGAAGCCGTTATTGTCGTGGGGTATAGGGACTTTGTCGAAGGTAATGGACTGACAGTCCAGGTAGGTCAGCGCATCGTACTCGCTCATCAAAATCATCGACTGGTCAAGGATGCCATTTTTCAGACCCAGGTAAACATTTTCAACGTAACGATCAAGTTGAATGTTCTCCTCCGGGGTAATTGACAATCCGTTGGCCGTCTCCAGGGCCATCAAATAAGCAATCCCTACCGCGGCCGAAGAACTTAGCCCGCCAATAGGCATTGTTCCTTCAACCACTGCATCCATTCCCGTCTGGAGATCGTAATTTTGCAGCAGAGCCGCCGCCGCGCCGCGAACGTAATTACCCCAATCCCCAATCGCCTTTGGGGGAATAGCTGCGAAATCAAACGCAACCCTACACGGGAAATTGAGGCTTTCCACAGTGACATACCGGTCGTCACGGGGAACAAAGGCCAGCAAAATAGCCCGATCCAGGGTCATCCCGGTTACAAGGCCATCTTGATGGTCAATATGCGCGCCCAAAGGCGAAATACGCAGCGGGGCGTAGACAATTTGAATGTCCCGCTCCGCGCATCCCGTTCGCTGTTGTAAATGCTGTTTTAATCTTTCAATCTGTAGTTGTCTATCACCCATTATTATACCCAATCATTGTTCAAGTGTTACGCATGATTCCCCTGAAAATAACGAATTACGAATAGCGAATTACGCATCAAAAGTTACACTTTGAAGCGGATTGTGCGGCTGAAGCCGCCGGAAAAGAGGGTATTTTTTTGATTTCGAGCTACGCTCGAAATCAAAAAAATACCTACTTAAAAGCAATTTTAGTCGTAAAATCCGACCCAATTGCGACTAAATACCCTGCTGTGAAAAAGTGTCCGGTAGCTAGTCATTGGGTTACTAAATCCCTTATTGAGTAGTTTGTTGTTAAAAACCTGGTTTTTTTCAGGTAAATCTTAGTATACCTCAAATATGCTTACCGTCTATTTGTATGAGAACAGGCACAAATGCCCATTACTTGCAACATTTGCGTCTCCAACATAGACCAGGTTACATCCTTGCCGCTTTAACCTGCGATTCGATCCAGGGGTATGTATAGCGGATGCCCTCTTCCAAAAAGACCTTAGCCTGCCACCCCAGGGAATAGATACGCGCATTACTGAAATTGCGCGATTGCACACCTACGGGGCCTTCAATGTGCTTAACATGAATCGTCTTGCCAGCAACTTTAGCCACAGTAGCTACCAATTCATCCACCGTCACGTATTGTGGGCAGCCAATGTTGGCCGCGCCCTCAAGGTCAGATTGCATCAACAAATAAATGCCATCCACCATATCCCCTACGTAGGTGTAGGAACGGATCGCGCTGCCATCGCCCCACACTTCAATTGTGCTCCCATCCTCGACCTCCGCAATCTTGCGACACATCGCGGCCGGGGCTTTCTCACGCCCCCCGGTCCAGGTTCCATAAGGGCCATAGCAATTCTGGAAGCGCGCAATACGCACCTCAATCGGATTATGGCGGGCGTAAGCCTGGGCAATCCGCTCTGCATAGAGCTTCTCCCACCCATACTCGTTATCGGGATTGGCGGGGATGGCCTCCGCCTCCGTCATTTCCGGCTCCCCCGGCTGCATATCACGGTAAACACAGACTGAGGAAGAGAAGAAATAGCGCGGCACTCCCAGTTTGACGGCGATGTCAATCATGTAAATATTGATCAGCGCGCTATTGTGCATAATATCGCACTCGGCAGAATGAATAAATCCCATTCCCCCCATATCGGCGGCCAGTTGGTAGACTTCGTCAAAGGTTCCACCCGCAGTGGATAGCGCTGCCCAACAATTTTCGGGACGGCGCAGATCGAGTTGTAAAAACTCATCGGCGGACGAAGTCCTGAATTCGTGCGCTTTAATATCCACGCCGCGCACCCAATATCCTTCTGCCTTCAATTTCTCCACCAGGTGACCGCCGATAAAACCACCGGCACCACATACCAACGCTTTTTTCATTTACAAACCTCCCTGAAAATAAAATAAGATAGACATTCCTGTCTGTCAAGCAGGCTAGAAAGCCTGCTCCACATTTTCATCCAAAATATTAATCGGATGCCCGGCGGATGACAATCTGGAAACCGGTTTCAATGGGTGTATCGGATACCAGAATCAGATAGCCGCCACCACCGGCTCCGGAGACTTTCCAACCCAGGGCCACATTTGCATAGTGTTGGATTAATTCCGCCATCATAGGGTTCATCATATTAGGGAACATTGCGACTTGTGCCTCAAATCCCTGCCGCAGGTAAGTGCCAAATCCGGCAATATCCCGTTGCAACATAGCATCCCAACATCCCTCGGTGGCATCAGCAAGAGCCTTCGCTCCCTCCCTTGTAATACGTGTATGACTCAACACACTGAATTCAGAGCCACGTGGCCCTAGTGGAACCAGGTACAAAGAATGCTCAATAAATTGCAACACCAATTCGTCATGTACCTGATCGATACGTGACGGCCAATATTGACCTTCATAGTAGGCTTTATTCAACCCCGGCATCGCGATGCCAATGGCATCCTGTGATCCAGATACTTCCTCTGTTCCCGGCGGGTTATCATAACAAAAAAGCACTTTTGCCAACTTCTCGGGATCGCCGGGAGGCAATTTGGGTCCCCACAAATCCAACGCGCTAACACGTGTACTGGAAGCCATGCCACTGCGCTCATTAAAGTTCACGGTCGGATGAATGGAAATTGTGATGACTGAACCGGGATAAAACCTGGATACAAAGGGTTGATCAAGCCAACCGCCGGCAAGGTCAATACGATAGGGCATCTGCTCTACTGTCCGCAACGCTGTTGTCGAACGAGGGGGTAGATCGTGATGCGGTTCACGTTTAAGTACGATATATTCAATCCCCAATTCCTCACATAAACGTCGCTTAAGCGGAATATTCCCATCCTCATTAACAATAAACATGTCCGGCTGGATCGTCTTTAGCTCTTCCAAAAAATCCAACATCCCTGAACCCTGTGAGATAAAGGCCTGTTTTACATAAGTAACCGCCTGCACGACAAACAGCCGTTCTTCCTCACTGTTGACCGGCAGCCGTCCTTTTAAATCATAGACCGTCTTATCCGACCCCAGCGCCACATAGAGGTCGCCATACTCAGCCGCCGCTTTAAAGAAGGCAATGTGACCGCTATGCAGCATATCAAAACATCCACTGACAAATACTTTCTTAGCCATACTTATTCCCCTAACTCACAAGAAAAGAGGTACGGATACCACAGCAAGCATCCGTACCCCCTTTGATCTTGTCACACAACACTACCTATACACACCCCACGCCATTTCTGAATGGCACTTGATAGCCTCGCTCCACGCCCTACAGTCTGTTGAGCACCACTGAATGCCAGCACTCTATGCTCCCACAAAATCATTGAGCGTAGCAACGATTGTCTCTAAATCCTGGGAACTCAGCGCGGGATGCACGGGCAATGAAAGTACCTCTTCCGCAGCCCTTTCTGCTTCCGGCAAACTCATATCATAGCCCAATTCCTTGACGTAATAGGTCTGCTTGTGAATAGGAACCGGATAGTATACCCCATAGCCAACGCCGTGATCGTGCAGATATGTCATCAGAGCGTCACGCCGTCCACCGGACACGCGCACCGTATATTGATGGAAGACATGTTCACAACCTTCAGGTACAACAGGGGTCACCACACCTTTTAAGTATTGGTTGAAGAAGCGCGCATTAGCCTGCCGCACCTCATTGTTGTGCTGTAATTTATACAATTGCGCCAGACCGATAGCCGCGTGGACGTCCGTCATACGAAAGTTGAAGCCCAATTCGTCATGATAATAGCGGTGACGCATCCCATGTTGCCGGATCACGCGGCAAGATTCAGCGATGACTTCGTCACTGGTGGTAATCATTCCACCCTCCGCCGACGTCATATTCTTGGTCGGATAAAGGGAGAACGTACCTGTGCCAAAAGCCCCCGCGCGCTTTCCTTGATAGGAGGCCCCGTGAGACTGACAGGCATCTTCAATCACAACTAACTTGTGACGCTCTGCTATATCCATAATCGGAGCCATATCTGCCATCAACCCAAACAAGTGGATCGGCATAATGGCTTTCGTGCGGGGTGTGATTGCCGCCTCAATCTGCGCGGGATCAATGTTGAACGTCACCGGATCAATATCGACAAACACCGGCTTGGCCCCCACAAACAACACACTATTCGCAGAAGCAATAAACGTGAATGGGGATGTGATCACTTCATCACCCGGGCCGATACCGTGGGCCAACAAAGAGACGTGCAACGCGGTCGTACCGCTTGAGGTCGCAACCGCGTACTTCACGCCACACATCTCCGCAAAGGCCTCTTCAAAGGCCTTCACGCGCGGGCCTTGCGCCAACATACCCGAATCTAAAACTTCCAGAACTGCTTGTTTTTCTTCGTCGCCAATTAAAGGTTTTGCTATGGGAATCATTTTATTTTACCTCGTTCCATATATCTAAAGGAATACTAATCGTCGCATCACATTTCGGACAATGTGCTACCATCATTCCTGTCTGCACTTCGCCGGCTTCTAAACGCGCGCCGCACGCGCACACAAAACCGATGAGGTGCGCCGGATTCCCTACCACTAACCCGTGCGCGGGCACATCTTTCGTCACTACGGAGCCTGCGCCCACCAAAGCCCACTCCCCCACCACAACCTTGGGTAAGATAGTGGAATTGGCGCCCAAAGCCGCGCCGCGTTTGATCAGAATCCGCCCTACTTCCCAATCGTCAGCAGCCTTAAGCGTGCCATCAGGATTGATGGCACGCGGCAGATTATCATTGGTGAAACAAACATGAGGCCCGACAAACACACCATCCTCAATCTCTACTCCATGATAAATCGAAACATAGTTTTGTACCTTGACGTTGTTCCCGATTTTGACACCAAAATCGACATAATCGCCCTTGCCAAAAATACAATGACTGCCAATAATCGTATCCTCTCGAATCTGACACTGGTGCCAGATACTGGTTCCCGATCCTATCTGCGCCCGATCCGATACATCGGCAGTAGGGTGGATTCTGACATTGTCGCGAGCTAACAAGTCACGCATTTAGAAACCTCCGTTTACTATAAAGCCCCGTTCTTCTAAGTATTCAATAATTTTGCGGGCATTACCTTCTGGAGTATTGCCCACAGTTTGCACAATCACTTCAGGGTTGACGGGTTCTTCGTAAGGATCATCAATCCCGGTAAATCCCTTAATTTCACCACGGCGGGCGCGGGCATATAGCCCTTTAATATCCCGTTGCTCACAAATTTCAATTGGGGTATCCACAAACACCTCAACAAAATGCTCCTCGCCCACCATCTTACGGGCTTCGTTCCGGGTCGCGCGATACGGGCTGATTGCGGCACAGAGAACGGTTCCATGGTGACGCACCAATTCGCCGGCGACGAAACCGATACGCAAAATATTAATATCCCGATCTTCTTTGCTGAAGCCTAAACCCTTAGAAAGATGGGTACGCACAACATCACCGTCCAACACGGTCGCTTGCCGCCCGCGCTCTAACAACATTGAAGTTAAGGCCTGGGCAATCGTAGATTTCCCAGAACCACTCAAACCGGTGAACCAAATACATACACCTTGTTTGTAACGTGGTGGATTTGCATCCATCAAAATGCTGGCCGTCTCCGGCCGGGTAAACCACTCCGGTAAACGTTTTCCCTTCGCCAGATATTCCTCACGCACTTGTGTGCCTGAAATAGATGCCGTCTTAGCGCCCTCTGGCACCTTAGACTTTTCCTCATACCGGCCCTCGTCGGCCAGGTAAACCACTTCCTGGAATTGCACGGCTTTTACCCCTATTTCACCCTCATACTGCGCCATCATTTCCTGAGCTTCATAAGGACCGTAGAAGGGCTTTCCCGAACTATCATTACCCGGACCCGCATGATCGCGTCCTACCACAAAGTGTGTCGCGCCGTAATTGCGGCGGATGATCGCGTGCCACAATGCCTCGCGCGGGCCGGCCATACGCATCGCCAATGGCAACAAGCTCAACACGGTGTTGTTATCATAGTAGTTCTCCACTAAGGCTTTATACACGCGCACGCGCGTATAATGGTCCACATCACCAGGCTTCGTCAACCCTACCACCGGATGAATCAGCAGACTGCCTCCCACCTGGGCCGCCGCGCGTTTGGTTAATTCCTCGTGAATACGATGCATTGGATTGCGAGTTTGGAAGGCCACAACTTTTTCATTGCCCATCGCGTTTAGACGCGCGCGCACCTCGGCCGGGGTACGGCGCAGGTCGACAAAGTCATAATATTTGGGCAAATTGAGCACTTTCAACTCACCGGAAATACACAGATCATGCCACTGTCCCATCTCTGAGACCAGTGGATGCCGATGATCCGTAGATCCCAAGACCAAACGCGCCTCGCGAGTGGGATCCCAACGGAATACTTCTTCAAGGCGCATAACGGCAATGATATAGTTACGCGCATCGCGCAGCGTAATCCACTCTTCGCGAGTGGGCAAATCCTGCCTGTCAATGGTCAACGTAATGGGAATCGGAAACAGGATACCGCTGGCCAGACGCATCTCGGTTAACACTCGTTGGTAATCCGCTTTGCTCATAAAACGATCTAGCGGAGAAAACCCACCTACCGCTAATAGCTCCAGGTCATGCAGATTGCGGTCCGATATCTGAAGTGAGGGATAATGATTGGCCTCGGCGAGCAATGCCTCCCGCGCCTCTCCTGTTGCCACCAAATTAACTAAGTTTCCCCCATAGGGGGCGATTAACACATTATCATGCTGCTTAACACTCACACTTATCCTCCATATACAACATATCTAAACTTCTCTTTTATAAGCGATTCTCTACTAATGTCAAATTTAACCACACAACAACCTTATCCGCGCAATATGTTTATAAATACTAACCTACTTAAGATTAAATTCACACATCCTGCTCAAAATCTTCTAAGGCTCTAAGCAGACGCTGCATTTGCACACTGTTCGTCAAATCACCGCGCGTGCGTTCTAATACCCCACGCAACTGGTCAACGCGCCGTCGCAGGCCACCAGTAATCGCGTCTGGGAAACTAAACGACATAAGCACTTCATATACCGCATCCATGGCCACTAATAGACGTTCTGCATCCGCCAACTTCTCCTGTCGCATCAAATCCAGACAGCGGCGGCGCAGTTCACTGGCGGCCTCACACACACCGTTGAGATAGGTGCTATAGGGCACAGTGATCGTATCTACAGGCGGTAAGGGTTGCCCAGAAAGCAATACCAATGTAACCTGCGCCTCAATCAGTTCCTTTAACGCATCCTGGGTATACCCTGTATAGAAGAGATCCGGATAAGGTGCCAACAACGCCTGCATTTCTGCACCGGCAGCCTCGGCTTCGGCTAACAAAGCCGAGGCTTCTTCCCAAGCGTCGCGGTGTCCAGCCCGGATCGCGCTGGAACACAGACGGATCAAGTCACGGCTTTTGCGTAAGGCTTGATCGCGCACTTCGTTACGCATTTCAAAGTCGGTCTGGACGATATTGGACAGCGTATCTAACCAAGAATGTAATTCACTTACCATATCTCACCTCTCAGGGGGACGCAGTCCCCCGAAAAATTCTTGCGCCAGGTTATCACCTTGTCCTGGAACCACTATCTCGCCAAAAGCAGCTTCATACTTTGCCAGGTTATCCTGCAACGCGCGCAGTAACAATTTGGCATTAAGCGGTGTCATTACCACGCGTGTTTTGATCCGCACTTGGGGCTGATTGGGCAACATCTGTGCCAGGTCCATAATCATTTCCGAAGCAGAGTGCGAAATGAGCGCAAAGTTAGCGTAAATGGGTTCCAGGTTATTGGGCAATTCCACATTCAACGATTGTGGTTTAGATTGGGGCGTTTTCGACATCGTAACCTCCACTTAAAAAATAACAGAGGGGCACGCAGCCCCTCTGTCCAAACTCATGAACCACAAAACATCATACTCTATCTATGGGTTTGGTAGGTAACCCAAGCGGACCTTTACAAAAAAACCATTCGCGCAATACTCAGGTGTAACCAGCACCAG
>JAFGFI010000045.1 GCA_016931185.1 Anaerolineae bacterium | reverse complement strand
TTACGGGGCGTGGTCCTGTAGCCTGGCGGTTGACCGCCGGGCGCTGACCGCAGTGCGCCATTACCGGATTATTTTCTTAATTTTCATAAGCCGCACAATCCAACCCAATTGTGGCTAAATATCCTGCTGTGAAAAAGTGTCCGGTAGCTAGATTTCGATCTACTGAGTTTGGGCTTGTAATGCGAAACTCTGACGAATACTCGAAAGATCAAGTAGTGTTTATTGTCACTTTGAACTATGTTATAATAATTCTAGGTTTTGGCAAGAATATTTTATATTGTATGAAAGGTGATAAAATGCAAGATGAAATACCCACCTTTACTTTTGATCAAGTGCTTGAAGTGGTGTCTGGATGGTCGTTTGAGCAACAAGAAATACTCTTTGATGTGTTGCGTCAGCGACAGATAGCGTTACGGCGTCAAGAAATCGCAAAAAATGTGCATGAAGCTGTGACAGCGTACCATCATGGTGAATTACAACCAGAAAGTACTCAGGATGCAATTGCACACTTGCGCGTGCTTTTGGCAGAGGAGACATGACCCGACTTGTCATTTCCCCACAGTTTGCGCGTGCTGTGCGTAAATTTACACGACGTAACGTCGTGTTCCAATAGCGTGTGGAAGAAGCCTTAGAATTGTTAGCTTTCAATTGGAAACATCCTCGTTTAGCTACACATAAGTTGAGCGATGAGTTGCAAGGCGTATGGGCTTGTTCCTGTAGCTACGATTGTCGCATTGTGTTTACCATAGAACACGATCCAGATGGAGAAATAGTCATTGTGTTGGCGGATGTGGGTAAGCATGATGAGGTGTACTAGATCGGATTATGTGTCAATAGTTATTGCGTTGTCCCTGATTTTTCGAATGTCCACCGGTATCGAGCACCCCACAGCCGGCGCAGCATGCCAACTTGCCCGGTATGATAAGTCCAGTGCCATAGAAGATGCATCAATACCCCGCGTGCCGTCATGGTGCGTTGAGGCGTGACGATCTCATCATCTATCGTCGTTATGGGCGCGAGTGCGGGAATCGTGATCCCGACACGCACCCTTTGACAAAGCTCTTGTAGTGTTGCCAGGTTGGTGGATGAAGGAGGGAGTTCACCTGAAGCGGCCTGTTGCCCCAATTGTAGACTTTGTTCCAGATCGTGGCGAACAGCTTGCTCGGGAATGGTTGTTTGTGTAATCCACTGTACCCAGTACATTTCGGCGTTGATGATATGGAGTGTTAACATACTGATAGAATTGGTGCCCCCTTCTGGCACAAAATCCAATGCATCTTGGGGGAGATCGGCGAGCAAGTCAAACAGGCGCGCGCTTAACTCATCCAGTGCCGCAACTGACAATGCCACGTCCGGATGTGCAAATCCCGGTGTAGGGTGCAACTTATACTGCCGTGGCCTCCCTGTTCTTATGTTTTCCTCCTCAGATTTCATAAGTACACTTCTCTAGTAACTACATTTACTCAATAGCTTATTGTTAGCCGGGGAGACCCTATGCCCTCGGCTCCCCAGCTCCCTATCGCCCCTGCCCTTTATTCCGGTGTAACCACACCGGATGTTGTATCCACAGTCGGTACAATACCGGGGCCGGACATGACAAGATTCGGAACCATCCCTTCAAGTGTGAAAATAACTTTATCGGTTTGTGTCAATGCGCTGGCGTTGGCCTGTGCGATAACGACCGAGACGAACTCAGGATTTTCTGCATAGAGCATAGCCAGGGCTTCCTGGAATGCAATATCGCCCTGGGCTTTGATTTTCATAGCCTGCATCTCCAACTCGCGAATTTCCAGGTCGCGCTGCGCGGTCAGAATTTCATTGGCCTTACGCGCTTCAATCTCCTGCCGTTCTGTTTCAAGTTGCGCCAACTTGTTCGTGCGTTCTGCTTCGATGACTTCTAACTGGGCTTTCACGCGCTCCTGCTCTAACGCAGCCAGGGTGGTCTGTTGGCGGGTAGTTTCCTGGATGCGGGATTGCTCCACGCGAATCTCACCTTCTACGCGGGCTTGTTCTGCCGCTGCTTCTGCTTTCGCCTTCAATTCATCCTGGGCCGCTTTTTCGGTCGCCAACCGGCTTTGGACGATAGCATCTAACCCGGCCTGGACTTCGGGCGAGAGAATGATTTCAGGCACGACCACATTTTTGGCCGTCAGCCCGACTGCCTGTGAAAGATCGTTGAGTTCACTGTCAATACAAGCGCGTAACTCATCGCGGGCTACGCCAAGTGTATTGTCGTCAAACGTGCGCATTCCTACACAAACCTTCATCGCCTGTCGTGCAAAGTCCTGTACTCGCGCCACAGCGATAGCATCATCGGTGAAGATCCCCCGGTATTGTGACCATTTCTCGCGCAATACATCTTTATCTAATTCACTGGGACGGAAAATATCGCCGCTGACCACAACCCCCATCCGTTGTTTGTCCTTCGTAATGATTTCCTGGTCTTCAACGGAGAAGGGTATAGATTGGCTGGATACTCTGACCATCTCAACAAACAGACCAAAATCGCTGTAAACACCGGGACCGACTATTTTTTTGATACGTCCGCTGGAGAACTGGATACCGACTTCTTGCGCATCAACTTTTTCTAAGATATAGAAGAATTGACCGGCGAAACTGAGGAAAATCACCACTAAAATTAAAGCGATGACGCCTCCGACCACTCGAGAAATTGTTTTTGTGTTATTCATAATGTTTGCCTCCTGAATATAGATTAATTACGCCAGCTATCTAATTTGTCTGCAATAAACTGTGTAATTTGTTTGTGGATGACTTTCCCATTGCCTGCGATTACAATGGGATCACCAAAACAGATATGTACGGGTTTGGTGGGATCAATTTGTCCAAAGTCTTTGAGGAAATACCCGTTAGCCCACGCATCGGATCTGAGCGCCAGGGGGATGACGGGAACTCCGGCGCGGCTGGCAAGTTTGATGCCAATGGAATTGAAAGCTTCGGGAATCATTTCCGTGGTGCGGGTTGACTGTGGGAATACCACAACTGAAATGTTGTCTCGTAAGCGGGCTTCTCCTTCGTGCAGCATCACGCGCAAGTCTTCCCTGGGATTGGTGCGGCTGACGACGATAGGATTCATACTGAGCATAATGTGTTTAAAGACCGGGTAGGTGATCAATTTATCTTTGACGATAAAAGTAACCCTGCGATGTGGAAAAATCAGCCCAGGGAGTATAAAAGTTTCCAACGCGCTCATGTGATTACTGACAAAGACACAGGGATCCTCTAACTTTTTAAAGGCATCCATATTCTCAACTGTGAAGTGGACGCCGGTAGTTTCAAGGTATTGGAGGACTCGCCAACATCCCTTTGCAAGATCGCGCTCGTAAACACGTCCCCGGCGTGCCAACCAGGCGAACTTCACGACCAAGTAGATGAATTGAGAATAAAACTTGTATGTGGGAAATTTTCCGGCAACCCAGGAAATTTTTTGGTCGGGACTTTGATACCTATTCAAAGCCATTACTGCATTTTGTTGCATAACTACGTTTACTCCTCTTCGCTTTTAATTTTATGACTTCTCTGAAAAAAGCCAGTTCACCACTGAGACACTGAGAAAAAAATTAACTTTGTCGCTATAAAAACAAAACTTTATTAATTTGAAATTTAAAATCTTTGTGTCCTCTGTGCCCCTGTGGTAAAAAACAGGTTATTTCAGGTGAGCCATTTTATGACTCCACCGAGAAAGCACTATAAAAACCTGGTTTTTATACGTCAATATATTATATGCCTGGATTTATTATACTTCATAAGTGTAGTAGGGATTGTAGAATGTGCAACACAGCGCGCTATGATAGCGCGGCTACACAGATCACCAATAATTTGTCCTATACCCCTCAAAGTGCTTGTGTTATACTAGGGCGCAAGGGTAAAAAGCGAGGTTTCTGAACCTTGCCAACCTGCGGTTCACCAGCGATTGGATGAAAATTTAAGACGAAACTAAGTTTTTAAGGGTTTTTACAATTTGCCAATTTTAAATTTGCCAATTTGCAATTTTCAAGGGAGGGGCGTATGTACAAAGACGATATATGGTATCGCGACTTTTCGCGGGCGGTAGGGGCGCACAAAGAGGCATTTAGCGAGAAACAGAACAAGCAATTCCAGATCGAAGCTGTCCTGCGGCTTGCTTTACGGGTGCGCGATTTTTCGGATAAGTGTGAGATATGCCGGGGGTATCAGCACACTCTCACCCGCCTGGAGGAAGAAATGCCGGAATTGCCAGGTTCCCAGGCCCAGCGTCAATATCAGAATAAGCAGGTCCATGAGATGCAGGCGCATTTTGTGAAGGTGCATCATTTATCACCCCCCGGTTACTATATGCGGAAATGGATACGTTATGGATTGTTGATCGGATTTGTATTAGGATTCGCTGCCACTACATTTACCGGTAATACTCTCTATTTTCCTGCGGGTTGTGTTGTCGGGATACTCGGTGGCGCACTATATGGCAACAGTGAGGACGCCATCATTAAAAACCAACGCCGTTCTATCTAATCTATCCTCATTTGACTTCTACATCTTTTAGTTTATGATAGGCGACATCGTGTCCCATTTCTATTTCGAGGTCTCTATGCTGCGAAAGCGTTCATTTTTGGTACTTATTTGTCTTTTGTTGCTCCCGGTTCAAGTTGTAAATGCACAAAGCGGCGGGGTTCTTGAAAAAAATATAGCCTTTGAGGATGTGCCGCATAATGCTGAGACATCCATGCCTCTTGAGGCCCCTGTGTCCCATTCATTAGCGGTGCCTGCGCCTCGTGAGATGGATTTGATGTTGTGGCCCGCTCATGTCCTGCAATTGGGCGAGGAATTAGGCTGTTTTGCCCGGCGTAGTGGCTTGGCATGGGAGTCTGTGGCCCAGGCGAACCACGTACTCAATCCTTCTTTATTGAGTACCGGACAGTCGCTTCAAATTCCTCATACTGCTATATCCACAACGGCTGTGTTGGCACATTCTTTCGACACCCCTTTAGCTGTGGCGTTGCAGTACGATTTACCCCTCTGGTTGGTCAAACGTCTCAATCCGCTGCCGGCGTACCCGGGGACTGCATGGATGTTGCCCTCGGATGAACAAGATGATGCTTGTTTACCCTACCCATTAGTCAGCTTATCTTTTGCCGGTGATGGTGCGGTTCGTGGGTTAACGTCGCTCCTGATGCTAGAAACGGCCGAGCCGGCTACCTGTGAGGTGATGTATGTGGGGCAAACTGAACCGTGTTATGCCGAAGATGCCACTCACCTCTATGCCCTGTTAGGTTTCTCCGCTTTGATGGACTCCGGTGAGTATCAGCTTCAGGTCCGGGTCCGGGTTGAGGAATCCGAGGTAGCCGTTGATATTCCATTAGACATTGAACCAGGACATTATGGGTTCCAGCGTATCAATCCTCCGGAGGGCCTGAGCGGGTTGATGGATGGCGAATTGATGTCCGGTGAGTTGGAATATCTGGAGTATTGGCGGGCGGTACGTTCTCCGGTGCGAATGTGGCAATATCCCCTTGATTTTCCTTTACCCTTTAATGTTTCCATCTCGGCCGGTTACGGAGATCGCCGTTCCTATGGCGGGATTGTAGACGGCTATCATTCGGGCATTGACTACCGGGCATGGAGTGGGGTTCCGGTGTTGGCTCCTGCGGAGGGCGTTGTCATCTTGGCCGAAAAACTCCAGGTTCGCGGCAATGCCGTGCTGATCGATCACGGCTGGGGGGTGGTAACGGGCTATTGGCATCTTTCAAAGATTGATGTCCGGGTGGGGCAACACGTTGAGCGGGGTCAGGAATTTGCCTACGTGGGGAATACGGGCTTATCCACCGGATCACATTTGCATTTCGAATTATGGGTCAACGGGGTCTCGGTGGATGGACGGCAATGGCTGGACGCCGCCGGGTTAGGGGATGTTGAGTTTTCTGCCCCGACCTTGCCCGAACCTGTAGTGCTGTCGCGCAAAGAGATGGTAGAATAGTGTAAAAATAGATGAAGATATAACGCTGAAGCTGAGGCTTCAGCGTTTTTAGTTGACGATCTGGCCGTCTTCTTGTAGGTTTGGAGGATAAACATGTGTGGACGATTTGCTTTGGGATTGGATAAAGCGGATTTACAGGAGATGTTCCCGGAATTTGAATTTCCAGAACAAGATTTTTCACCCCGTTATAACATTGCACCCACGCAGGATGTGGTCGTGGTCCCTAATGATGCCAGGAACCGGGTGGCGTTTTTCCATTGGGGATTGGTGCCCTCTTGGGCTAAGGATCCCACCATGGGTACCCGGATGATCAACGCGCGTGCCGAGACGGTGGCCGAGAAGCCTAGTTTCCGCGCTGCCTACTGCCGTCGTCGTTGTCTTATTTTGGCAACCGGGTTTTACGAATGGCGTGCCGAACCGGGCAGTAAGGTCAAGACCCCTATGTACATTCAATTGGCCGGGGGAATCCCCTTTGCCTTCGCAGGATTATGGGAGGTCTGGCGTCCTGATGATACCCCTATGTTCTCCTGCACCATTATTACGACTGTGCCCAATGCACTGTTGGCGCCCATTCATAATCGGATGCCCGTCATTTTGCCGCGCGCGGCTTATGCGCGCTGGCTTGACCCGGAAGAGCAAAAACCCGTTGCCCTGGATGACTTGTTGTGCCCTTACCCTGCCGAAGCCATGCGCGCTTATGCTGTTTCACGATGGGTCAATCATCCGGAGAACGACGGCCCCGCGTGTATTGAAGCGGTGGAGGTATAAACGATGCAATATCATTTTGAGGGTACGTTGACCGCCCGCGATGCAAAACGTTACATTTCACATCTCTTTGCGGTGCCCGATGAGTGTGGCGCGTTGAATATACAATTCCATTTTACACCTCATCGTGTCCAGGAGATCGGCAACTTGCTAACATTGACACTTTTTGATCCTAACGGGTTCCGGGGCGCGGGACATCGTGGTGGCAATTTTCATCAAGTTCAGATCTCGTCTGAGCAGGTGACGCCCGGCTACATACCCGGACCTTTACCTGCCGGTCAGTGGAACGTGCAGCTTGATACGCACATGATTATGCCGGGTGCGCCGGTGCAATATAGGCTGGATATTACATTGATGGAGGGGGGCGGCCTGCGGCAGTGTGAAATGCCCCCTGTACTCCCGGCACGAGAAATTCCGTCGCGTGGGGTGGGGTGGTATCGCGGCGACCTGCACACGCACACATATCATTCGGATGCGGCGGAACAGAGTGTGGCCGATTTGATCCAGGCGGCCCGCGATTATGCGCTGGATTTCTTCTTTCTCACCGATCATAACACAATTGCTGGTTTATATGATAGGGACGCGCTCGCGGCAGAGGATATACTGATCTGTGCCGGGATGGAATTGACCACATTTTGGGGACACGCGCTGTGCCTGGGGACGCGCGCTTGGGTGGATTGGCGTATTCCCCCGGATACCGACGCGATGGCGTGCATCGCGGCGGCCACATACACCGATGCGCAGCTCTTTGTCATTGCACATCCGCAATCGCCGGGTGACCCGGGGTGTACGGGTTGCGCGTGGCGCTATGGTGGCATGATGCCGGGCAACGCCCGGTTGGTTGAGGTCTGGAATGGGCCGTGGGCCGGCGATTCTAACAATGCGGCATCGCTTGCGCTTTGGTATGATTGGCTCAATCAGGGGATACGTCTGGTGGCTACTGCCGGGACGGATACTCATGGCGGGGAAATGGATCCGGATACGGTGAAACCGGGATTTAATGTGATTTATGCGGAGTCGCTCTCGGAGGCCGCGCTGCTAGATGCTTTGCGGGCCGGGCATCTGTATTTGAGTTCTGGGCCACAACTTGCTTTCCAGGCGCGGGATGAAAGGGGTAAGACGTGGATGATGGGAGACAGCGTCACGCAGCCTGTGATGTTTACGGTAACCTGGACTGAGTGCCCGCCGGATGCTTCATTGCGTCTGATTGTTAATGGCCGTCTTATGCAAGCGTGGCAGACTGAAACCCGGGGAACCTACTCGTGGCCCATGACGCCCGACATGGCGCACTGGGTGAGTGTGGAAGTCCGGGATACGAGTGGGGAGCTATTGGCGCTTACGAATCCGATCTTTTTTTGAAAAACGGGCGGCAATCTTGTAAAAGCTGGCATGTTGAGATGTAAGTATGGATGCCACCTGTATACAGGGAATGATTGTCGCCCAGGTGTGTGAACAAGGAAGCAATTACCTATTATGGTTTGCTCCTTGTTTTTTAGAACGTATCCTCAACCAACGTATATAATTTTGGATTTGTTCTATCAGTGCTTTTCCCCCTTCATACCATAGTACTTGCCCCGCCTTGCTGGGCAAGTGCCACCAGGGCGTTGGTATGTGGGGGGGATAGAGCCACTTATCGATCCATCGACTCCGATCAGAGCTGTGAACGGATAAGCGTCTGGTTATTTTGCGGTCTGATGATGGCGGCCGGTTGCGTAACACCAATTGGGCATAGTTACTGGGCACAATATTATGTTCGGCTAGGAGTTCATCTAAAAGAATTAGGAGTTTTATGATAACTTGTTTATCTATCGCGAGATCTGTAAAAAATACGTCAGGAATTATACCTGAAGCCCAAAGGGGCATTAACATTCCTCCCCCATAATCACAGTAGTCAACTGTCTCAAAATTGGCTTGTAAAATGGATATCACTTCGTTTGCCCTTACTGCTTCAGATGGATCATTCGCAATCATATCTTGCAGGGGGAGAGGGCTAACCTGCTCAGCACGCCGCCAGGAGGGGGGTAAGATGGACATAACCCTGTTTATGATTTCAAGTTGCTCTTCGGTCCATTGGAGGTGAGAGGGGCCAATAAATTCATTGACGAAGATATAACTGTCAGGTTTGAGAGCATATTTAAGTTGGTCACATAAACGCTCCAATTCTGTAACGTGGTGAATTCCTCCCAGGGATATAGCCAGGTCATAACGATTCTTCTCTAGTACAACTGTATTGGCATCAGCTACCCAGTAGTGAACACGATCCCCATAGCCGGCTTTCTCGGCCTCTTCTTGGGCAAACTTGACTGAAGCCGGCGACACATCAAATCCTTCGAGTTGATGACATACTCCGGCGGCCAGAGCAGGGCGGTCCATCGTACCCAATCCACTGCACACACTAATAGCACGCTCACAGGGGGTATCTTTGAGAATGGTGTGCCCTAACCAGTGGGACATATCAATTGCATGAGGGATAATAGTGGCATAAATATAGGCATCGATAATTGGATGGGAACTCCAATAGTCGGAGGGGATGCCCGCAGTCCACTCATTATCATCCCACCGCTCTGAAACACGTTTAATATCCATACGTTGTTCACTCCTCGATTAGATTATTGTGGTTTTTTTAGGAATCAGGCCATATTATATAAATTTTTAGGGGGATGTAAAGAGTCCAAGGGGTAGGGCTATCGCATTTGGATCTTCCAGGAAGCTGTGAGTCCCTTACACAGACTAAATACGTGGGATGGACGCCGGTTTGCTGCATGATCAAGCCATTCTAAGCTTCCTGGAAGGTTAAAGTGGCCCAAATGCGATAGCCCTATCCAAGAGGGGTGCAACCTCTGTTTAAATATGTCGTATTACTATAACCATAGTGAGATGGGTGAACGTTAGTTGTGTATCGTTCCCCTTTCGCTTATTGGAGGAGATTATGACGGATCATAAGAAATATATTGAAGAACGTGGGCATGAGGTTTCCCCCAACTTCTATACGGCGGAACACAGACCGCTGCGGTCTGTGCCGTCACCCCCACGTTCCATCTTCTGGCCTGTGGTGTTGATCGGAGCCGGCGCGCTGTTATTATTACAAAATTTGGGCCTCTTTTCTGCCGCGGGCTGGTCGGTATTGTGGCGGTTGTGGCCCCTGGCGTTGATCGCGTTGGGTATAGATGTGATGATCGGCCGTCGCTCGTTGGGGGGGGCAATTGCCAGCACGGTGTTGATTTTGTTGCTCCTGGGATTCGTACTCACCGTGGCTTTATTCGCGGGTAATGTTCCCTGGCTGGTGGAGCAGTTGAGGCCCGCGCAACTGGAATATGAAACAGTGTCCTACGGGCTTTCCGGCCTGGAAAGCGCCGATGTCTTTATTGATTGGACGGGTGCGCCGGGCCATCTGAGTGCGTTAGATAATGATGAAGCCCTGATCGAAGCCGATGTAGGTTATCGCGGTGAATTACAATTTACTGTTACCGAACATCAAGATCGCGCCAATGTGGTGTTGGCGAGTCATTTGCAGGGATTGCCCTACAGTTATCTACATTTTAAGGATGTTGAGACATCGTGGAATGTGAAACTCAGCCCTTATGTGGCCCTCGATCTCCGCCTGGACGGCGGTACCGGCGCCGGTAATTTTGATCTGTTTGAACTTGATATAACCGGTTTGGATGTGGATGTGGATTCTGGTGATATTCAGTTGACGTTACCGGCGCACAGCAGCTTTACGGGGAAAATTGACGGGGGGAGCGGCGCGCTTACGCTAATTTTGCCCGAGGATGTGGGGTTACGGATTGAGCTTGACGGCGGCGACGGTATGTTTCGTACCGATATAGCGCACTGGGTACTGCTTTCCGGCAATCCCGAAGATGGGGTCTGGGAAACAGAGAATTACGACAGCGCCGGCGAGCGTATCGTGTTAAAAATCGATCAAGAAGCGGGCGACATTCGCGTGCGGTAAACGGATAATGAAACGTCAAACGTCAAACAGGAGCGTATTTTGACGTCTGACGTCTGACGTTTGATATACCCACTAACTCATTTGAAACGCACCCATATTATTTCAAGATGATGGGCAGATAGGTGTAATATTTCCCGGTGGGCAAACGTACCATAAAGGCATCCTGGTTGCCGTTATGGGTGATGTCGTAGGCATTTTCTGAGGTGGGGAAGTCGCTGGATCTTGTTTCGCCGGCCGCGTAGATATTGCCTGCTGCGTCTACTGCAAGCGCGCAGGTTTTCTCGCACTCAGGATCATCCCCTCCCAGGTAGGTGGCGTAGGTTAGCTGACTGCCTGTGGCGTTGACAACAGCAATATAGGCGTTGCCATCGGCACGGACGATGTCACTGTCGAAAGCGTCCCCCGTAACGGGAAAATTGCTGGAAGCGGTATATCCGATGAGGTAGGCCATTCCCTGGCCGTTCACGGCAATATCCCATCCATACTCGTTAGACCCACCTCCCAGGTAAGAAGCATAATCCAGGGTACTGCCTGTCGCGTTGAATTTGGTTACAAATCCATCCCGATAGCCCCCATTATGCGTGGGAGCGAAGCTCCCCGCAGTGGTGGGAAAGTCTGTAGACACGGTTGAACCGGTGAGATATGCATTGCCACTGTTATCTACGGCAATCCCGGAGTTGATGTCATCTTCGCTGCTGCCCAGGTAGGTGGCATAGACCAGGTCATTGCTCCCTGCCCCTGCCGGCGTCAGTTTGGCAACGAAAATGTCCCATTTCCCGTTATAGATAGCATCATACGCGCCGTGGGTGGGGATATCGTCCGACCGGGTACTGCCGCCGAGATAGAGTGCATTTGCGCTGTCTAGTGCCAGGGTGCAACCTTGCCCGGTATAGCTGACATACTCACATTCTTGCTCACTGCCGCCAAAGTAGGAGGCATAGGCAAGGGTACTGCCATCACTGCTGACTACAGCGATGAAGGCATCCTTGTCCCCATTGTGGCTCTCATCATACGCGCTGCCGGTAACCGGTAACCCTGCCCCTACTGATCCGGAAACGTAAACCTGGCCGGTGCTATCCAGCACGATATCGTCTCCTTGCGCGCTGTTCCCGCCGATACAGCCCCCGTATATCAGAGTGTTGCCCGTTGCGTTAAGTTTAACCACAAAGGCGGATCCGGCATCGCAGCCGGCGAAGGCCCCCGCCGAACTGGGAAAGTCCTCGGAATTGGTGTACCCGGTGAGGTAAACATTATGTTGAGCGTCAAGGGTGACGCCACGCGCCTGATCATCTCCGCCTCCACCCAGGTAAGTGGCATAGACGAGATCGCTGTTGCCATTGCCTGCCGGGTTGATTTTAGCGACGAAGGCATCAAGTCCCCCCGCGAGGGCCTGGCTGAAGACCCCTGTGGTTGTGGGAAAGTTGGCCGAAACTGTCTGCCCGACGATGTAGGCGTTGCCTTCTCCATCAATGGCAATGTCGTGGCCCCAGTCATGCTCGCTGCCACCCAGATAGGTGCTATAGAAAGGCGCGGGTGTCGCTTCCGGTGTTGCGGTTGGTGTGGTCGTTGCCGTCGGTGTGGTCGTTGCCGTCGGGGTTGCCGTCTCAGTCGGTGTGGCTGTTTCGGTCGGCGTTGCCGTTTCGGTCGGTGTGACGGTCGGGGTGACGGTTGCCCCGTCATTGTCGCGGATGGACAGAATCGCCGGGGTGTAGCCTCCAACGATGGCATGGCTGGCGTTCGCCAGCGTCAACGTGATGGTTTCTGTACTTTCTTCTTCGCTATCATTGATAATTGGCACGCTGAAGGTCCGGTTGAACGTGTTGGGGGCGAAGGTCAATGTCCCGCTCGCGCCGGTATAGTCTGTCCCTTCCGTTGCCGTCCCCTCGCCGGTTGCATACTCGACACTGACCGTTTGCTCGGAGGTGATGTTGAGTGTCACCGTAATGATGGCCGCTCCAATATCTTCGTCCACGAAATATACGGGACGATCAAAGCCAACGACCGGTGTGCTTGTTCCGCCGGAGATGCTGAACATAGAGACGAAGGCGTCTAGCCAATCTCCCGGATTCGCGGCGGTATTGAACGCGCCGGCGGTGGTGGGGAAGTGATTGGAGTTGGTTTGCCCGGTGAGATAGACGTGACCGGCGCCGTCCACCACAATGCCCTCACCATTTTCTGCGTAAGTGCCACCCAGGTAGGTGCTGTAGATGATGTTCGCTCCTTCGTTGTTCAGTACCGTAACAAAGGCATCTTCATCGCCGCCGTTAAAGCTGCCATCGTAGCACAAGGTAGTCGTTGGAAAATCAGTAGAACTCGTCCAGCCGGTGACATAGGCATTGCCCTGCGCGTCAACCGTAATGCCATAGCCTAGTTCCGCTCCTGTGCCTCCCAGGAAGGTACTGTACCCCAGGTCTGTGCCGGCTGCATTTAAGCGGACGACAAAAGCTTCTTCCGCAGTTGCCCCGCTGAAGGCCGTATCGAACGCGCCCACGGTGAGCGGAAAATCTGGAGAGAAGGTCCAACCGGTAATATAGGCGCGGTTGCTGCTGTCGAGGGCGAGATCTAATGCCCACTCAGTTTCACCTCCGCCCAGGTAGGTTGCGTAGACCAGGCCGGAGCCATCATGGTTAAGCTTGGCGACGAAGGCGTCAAAATTGCCGCCTAGCGTTGACGTATATCCCGGCGTTGCCGGAATCAGGTTCTCCGACCCGGTGTATCCCGTAATGTAGGCATTGTACGTTCCATCCACGGCAATGCCATACCCTTCTTCCATATCGGTGCCCCCTAGCAATGTGGCATACTCCAGGGCCGATCCATTGGCTGCGAGTCTGGCGACAAATATATCCAGAATCCCCGCGTGGGTTTCTTGGTACGCGCCGGCGGTGGCCGGGAAATCGGACGAGTACGAACTCCCCGTCACATAAGCGCGCCCGGCGCTGTCTATCGTTAATGCGCGTCCCATATCCATAAATGTGCCGCCCAGGTAGGTACTGTAGAGTAGGGCGGTAGCGTCCGCGTTTAGTTTGGCGATGAAGGCATCTCCCATGCCGTTATACGTGGTATCATCGGCGCCCGCTGTGGTGGGGAAATCCTCACTGTTGGTGATCCCGGTGAGATAGGCGTTGCCCGAACTGTCAACCGCCAACCCGTGAGCTTCATCATTGGGATCGCTCCCTTCATTATTAAGGTTCCCTCCCAGGTAGGTGGCGTATATCAAGTCGTTATTTCCGTTGCCAGCGGGGCTGAGGCGGGCGATAAAAGCATCGCGGCCCCCGGCCAGCTCAGCGCTGATTACACCCGTCGTTGTGGTGAAATTGGCCGAGGCGGTGTAGCCTGCGATGTAAATGTCCTCATTGTGAACTGCGATAGCGTAGCCGGTGTCGTTGCCGTCGCCGCCCAGGTACGTGCTATACACGAGATCTTCCTCGGTTTGTGGGGCGCGAGGTAGAGATGGGGAAGCAAAGGGAGCCACAATCTCGACCATGCCGGAATCCGGAGCTTGGCCGCCGGT
This sequence comes from Anaerolineae bacterium, assembly GCA_016931185.1. Lineage (GTDB taxonomy): Bacteria > Chloroflexota > Anaerolineae > B4-G1 > SLSP01 > JAFGFI01. Next base: position 5,773 of record JAFGFI010000045.1, on the reverse strand, counting down.
GTTGCCGGGGATTTTGGCTTGTGGCGTGAGATGAGATTCGTTGAGCGTGATGAGGGGCAAACTGACTGCACCCAGCGGGGTGGTCAGGAGGAACCGGTCGTGGGTGAGGGTTACTTCCCTTGCGCCATCGATTTGTAAGGTGACTTGTGCCAGGGTATCTGCACAGTGGGACGTATGGCAGATCATCTGCCAGCTCCACCGGCCCGCTGTGCCTGTGATTTCCAGGTCAACGCCGGGATAGAGATCCACGTAGCGCACGCCGCCCCAGGCGGGGATCTGCGTGTGCCAGTTGGCCGCGTCATTGCTCCTGAAGTAGGAAACCTGCGTTTCCAGGCGGGTAAAGGATTCGAGTTGGGGAGATGGGTTTGCGCCTACAAAGCTGAATTTGAGATTCAGCCCCCGTTGTAGATCGGGACGCCATTCGGAATTGGCGTCTGGGCCGGTAGTCTCTACTACAGTGAGCCAGATTGCATCTGTGGCGAGATGGAGAATGGTGTTCCCGGTACGCGTCTGGAATCGCGCGCCCCGGTCGATCTGGCCGGCATTTTCAACAAACATCAGGGGAATTGTGGGGTTGGTAACTGTGGGTTTCTGGGTTAGTGGGATTGTGGGAATTGCTGTAGGCGCGACTTGTGAGGTCGCAACAACAGCAGGGGGTGCAGTAACGGGGTAGGGGTATGCGGGGAGTATGGATGGGTCTCGGTTAGCTTGTACACTATGGGTTGGGTTCGTTAGTCCGATCGTCAATAAGATGAGCAAGATCGCACTGATGCTGAGCGCAAGAACGGCAAACGAACGGGTTTTCATGTTACACTCCTTTTTTTGAATTACGGATTACGAATCACTCATGACAAATCGCGTCTGTGTCTCCGCGCTTTCGACTGCGCCGAAGACCATGTCCAGGCTGTTGATATTATCGCTGCAAATCGTCTCCGGGGTTTCCCCTGTCTGAACACAGCGCACAAACTCGCGGATGACGCCCGCGTGCCCGCCTACTTTGAGCGGATCATCGTAAAGGGGGACCTCAATATCCTGCCATTCCGAGAAGAAACTGCCGGTTTTTGCCACGACCTGGGCGCGAAAATCCTGCGCCCCATCCCAGGTAACCGTGCCCTTTTCACCGATGATACGCCAGGTACATTCCCACGTGGTGTTCAGCCCTTCGGAGCACCAACTGCCACGGTAAGTGTAAACCACATCGTTGGTCATCTCGAAGATGGCGATGGCCGACGCATCCCGGTCATACCAGGACCCGGCAGGGTTCCACTCGTGGCAATAGACCGCGCGTGCGTCGGTGCCGCTGAGCAGGCGCGCCATATCGAAGGTATGGATTGCCATATCCACCAATAACACGTGTTCCATGTGATCGCGGAAGCCGCCGAAGTGTGCGCCAATGTAAAAATCACAGTTGACGGTCGTAATGCGCCCCAGGATCCCGGATTCGAGGAAGTGCTTGAGGCGGCGGATATTGGGATCGTAGCGGCGGTTTTGGATGACGGCATAAAGTTTACGCGCCGCTTGCGCCGCTTGAACCATTTCGCGCGCGTGGGCCGGGGTGTCCGCCAGGGGCTTTTCGCCGAGAACGTGGCAGCCACGCGCCAGCGCGGTCAATGTGACCTCATGGTGCGCGGTAGGAACGGTGCAGTCGAAGACGATATCCGGGTGGGTTTTATCCAATGCCGTTTGGAGATCGGTAGTGATCATCGCGTCCTGCAATGCATACTGCGCCGCCCGTTCCCGCGCCGTCTCCTCGCGCAGGTCTACCAGTCCAACCAACGTTACATCATTTATATCCTTTAGCGCAGCCAGCCATGTCCGGCTGATACCGCCACATCCTACAAGAACAGCTTTTAGTTTTGGTGTCATAAAGAACTCCTTTGCGTGATTGTGTATTAACTGAAATGTGAAACGTAATACGTCATGCGTGAAATGTCAAAATCTCTTACGCTTTACGATTATTCTTCAATTGATGGTGGGTTGAATAAGGCCCGTTGTGATAACCGATTTCGTCATTTTAAAGTTATACCGTCCGCTCAAAATCATCGCATAGCTTATCTAAAATATCCTCCGTCTCCTTGAAGAACGCTTCTCCGACGGTTTTGCGGTTGAGGGCGCGGTAGGCGCGGTAGATGCGGGCGAAGGTGTCGCAGATCTCATCTTCGCCCACGTTGGACTTGATCTTGACGATCAGCCGCTCCCCTTCGGGCGAAGTGCGGATGTAGTCAAACAGCGCCGTGATCTTCTCCGCAAATTCCTGGATGCGCAGGCCGATTTCTTCCTGATGCGCGTTGCGCGCCTCAATGAGCGCCAAGATGGGATATGGATAATAGCCCGACCTCCCCTCCTTTGCTTTGGCTACCTCGGTGGGCTTTTTGGATTTCTTTTCCGGCGGCGCGGCGGCTTCCGGTTCCACGATGCCGATCTGGTTGTCAAAATAGACCTCAATGGGATCCTTGGCGTCGGGCTTGGGCCGGAGTAGCAAGTACAGCGCGTTGAATTTCTGCCAAAAGTGCAGGAAATCCGGCTCCCGGTATTTCGCGTGCAGTGTGATGACGTACTCAATGCGGTTGAGGATGGTGAAATATTGGGACGCTTTGGCCTTAGTATCGGCGGTTCGCTCTGGGTGCGCCTGGATGTATTTTTCCAGGCTGCTTTCCAGATCGAGGAAGCTCGTGGGGTCGGCACGGCGTGCATCATCTTTGTAGATCGCGGTGAACAGCGTGAAGAACTGCGCGTAGACACCCGACTTTCGCAGCTCGGTGTAAAGCAGGTCCAGCACGCGCCGGTCACTGAAGGGGTCGAAGTCGCTGACGACGACGTTGGAGAAATGCTCAAAGGCGTCCTTGATGTTCTGGACATTGACGTTGTCATAGGAGAAATCCACGATCTTGCAGTCCCGCTTGTATTGGGTGGTGCGGTTGACGCGCGAGATGGTCTGGATTGCGCCGATGCCCTGCACTTCCTTATCCAGGAAGAGCGTGTGCAGGCGCGGATCGTCAAAACCGGTCTGGAGTTTGGCGACGACGATGATGAGCGCGTTCTTGGCGGCGGCGAATTCCTCTAATACCGTCTGTTCCGATTTCCCCTCGTTCAGGCTGCTGGCCCGCTGCTCGTCCTGGCTGTCGGAATAGACGATAAAGATGGGCGCGTCCGCGTACTTCGCGTATTTGGGTTGCCGGACGAGGCCGGTAAAGTGCGCGGTGACGCGGTCTTTGTAGGCGATGGCGGCCTTGATCGAATAGACGGCCAGCATGGCCTTGCCCTGGCCCCGTATCTGGCGGTACACATCCTTGACCAGCAAATCGGCCACATACGCGGCGATGGCGTCAATGCGCTCGCGGTTCTCGTAAATCTGGCGTTTCTCCACGTCCTTGTATTGCGGTTCGGCCAGCCCCGCGCGCCGGTTCGCGGGTAACTCGAAGATCATCTTTGACGCGATGGGCACGATGTTTTCGATGGGATTGTGGATATAGCCATCCTCAATGGCTTCTAACATCGTGTAACTGTCGAACGGCACCCACAATTTTTCGCTCTCGGCGTAGCCGCTGAACTCACCGAAGCGGGCCAGCGTGTGGTCGTCCGGCGTCGCCGTGAAGCCGATGATGAGGTTCTTCTTGGCGCGCGCCCCGCGATAGCCCGCGTCGCTGTCGAAGGGGGTCTGCAATTCGTCGAAGATGCTGATCATCTGTTCGTTTTGCACGCCGCTGTGGGAGCGGTGGATCTCGTCAATGAGGAAGACAACGCGCATCCCGGCCAGCCGTTGCAACACCTCGGCATCCAGCATCTCGCGGATGCTGCCGAACTTTTGCAGGTTGACGATGACGATGCGCATATCCGACGCCAGGGCCTGTTGGAAGGTGGTTTTGTTGTGCGCCTCCACAAACAGCCGCCGGTCAATGTTCATGTTGATCATTTTCGCGTCAATCTGGCTGCGCAGTTGCAGGCGGTCTACGACGATCATAATCTTATCGTACACATAGTCTCCATCGCGGCGCAGGTCTTTGAGCTGCAGCGCGGTCCAGCCGATGATGTTGGACTTGCCAAAGCCGGCCGCGTACTGCATCAGCAGCGAGTAAACGTTGCGGTTATTGGCGTAGGCGCGGCGCTTTTCGATAAGCCCCTGGCGGATGGAGGCCGAGACGCCGGCCAGTTGGCGCTCCAGTTGGGCGAGAAAGTAGTCATCATCCTGCTCGTGGGCCAGGAACTCGTCAATCCGGGAAAGAATCTTGTCCGTGCCGAATTTTTGCTTGGGACGGGGCGCGATGAGGCGGCCCTTTTCGTCCCTGACCGTCCGGACGCGTCCCCCGTTGCGGCCCTTGACGCGGTAGACATCGCGCTCGATAAAGTTATAGTAGAGGATCTCCTTCTCGATAAAATCCTTGCCGTAGTGGGTGGTAAAAATCTCGGCCAGCTTGCCGGCTTTGCCGGCGGCGGGATCGCGGAGGGGGTAGGGCTTGAAGGCGCGCCGCACATCCTCCTCGACGGCCTCGCGGTCGAAGCGCCCTGCCCGGCACAGGTCCAGCGCGTCGTCGAAGAAGTCGCTGATATTGCGAATGACGTAAGTCTCACCGATGTCGGTGGTGGTGATGTGGATGGCGCGCTCGAAAATCTTGAGGAAGTCGCGCCGCAGGAACTCTTTCTCCTTGTCTGTGAGCTGGGCGTTGCTATCCACGTACCGGTGATAGGCGGTGATGGCGTCGAAGTAGTCCTTGATGACCTTCCGGCGGCCATTCGCGCGCGCGCTCTGGCTGGTATAGTTGGATTTCAGTTCGCTATAGCCCAGGTAGATGCCGTTGACGAAGAAAACCAGGTCGGGGCGGAAGGCGTAGATCTGCTGATCGTGCAGCCGGTATTTGTAGGGCAGTTCCTGCACGACGGAGAAGATATTTTGCGCGAAGAGCGCGTCTTCGTGGATCGCGCTGTCGCCGGTATAGAAAAGATGCAGCTTCACGCCGTGCAGCGTGACCGATTTGTTGGCGTTGAGAAAGAGGGCCATATTGCGGCTGCTCGCGCTGCGCTCCTGGATCAGGGCCACCAGATCGGCCAGCAGCCGTTCCCGGTCGCCGCCCACCTTGCGCAGCAGTGTGGTATACGCCCGCCGGTTGAGGTCCGTCTCGCCGACAAACTGCTCTAAATCCTCTACAATGATGAGCGACGTGTCAACCGTATTCGCCTTGACCTCTTGATAGCCAAGCTGTTCTTTGAAGAAAGGAATGAGAAATTTGTCTTGCAGGTGTAATTCGTTCGTCATGTGTGAAACGTCGAAAGTTAAACGTTAAACGTCAAACGTCAGGCAACTGCAGGTTGCCGTGATACATCGCGCGCATTTCAATCCCCACATCCTGGAGTTGATCGTCGTCACCGGCGCGGCTGCGCGGCTCCAAAACGCCGCCGCCGCTTCGATACTATTAACCCTATCTGGAATAGGATCCCGCTTCTTATTGACATCCATCATCACTTTAAGTATACGCACGTTACCCAACCTTGCAAATGGAGATTGGGCCGGTTATTAAAACTGGTCCAATCTGAATGTAAACGGGACTTTGGAAGCCCGCTTGAGCGGGTGTGGTGTTGTAGCACGGACGTCAACACCCGTGCTCTCCCTTGCTCTCCTGCTCCCTCGCTCCCCTGCTCCGCCGCTCTCTTCCGGTTCTACATCAATCACCACGCCGCTTAGCACTCGCGCGGGGAGAGTGCTAAGATCGGTGGAAAAGGTGGCGGCAGGGCTGTGGCGATCAAAGAATTCTTGTTTTGATGGCTCCAAAAAATGGCC
>JAFGFI010000044.1 GCA_016931185.1 Anaerolineae bacterium | reverse complement strand
TTACGGGGCGTGGTCTTGTAGCCTGGCGGTTGACCGCCAGGCGCTGACCGCAGTGCGCCATTACCGGATTATTTTCTTAACCTTCATAAGCCGCAGGTAAGAGGTGTTTTTTCGTTGGCGGGCGTAGCCCGCCAACGAAAAAACACCCCCAAACTCGCGTTTCTGTCTGGAGTGGGTGACAGCAAACGTTAATCGCTCACAAAACTAAACGGTTACGAATTTTGGACATGGATAAACACAGAGTTCACGGATAAGGACAAAAAAATCCGTTAAATCTGTGTTTATCCGTGTACCATAAGGCCGGTTTCAAGCTACTTTACAGGAGCTACTATGCCAACCTTACACTTTACTGCAGATGATTGGGCGCGCGTGAAACGAGACACGCTGGCCTGGTGGGAAGGAGAATTAGAACGTCCCCTCGTTTACCTGGCTGCTGTGAGCGACCCCATACCCCCGGCAACGCGTTATGATTTCCTCAGCAACTATAGTTTGGATACCTCCGTGGATACTATCCTGGATGCCTATGAGCCGGTGCTGGCGGCCATACGCTTTTATGCCGACGCCTTTCCCTGGTGGTGGGTCAATTTTGGACCGGGAATTATGGCGGGTTTTATGGGCGCACAGGTACACAGTGTGCGCGAGCCTTCCGAAACAGTGTGGTTCACATCCCCCAGTGATACACCTATCACCGGCTTGACGCTGAACTATGACGCCAACAATGTCTGGTGGCAGCGCGTCAAAGCCGTCACCACCGCCGTTGCCGAGCGGTGGGAGGGGCAAGTGTTAGTAGGGCACACCGACCTGGGCGGCAACCTGGACATTCTGGCCTCTTTTCGCGAGACGCAACAATTGCTTTTCGATCTGATGGATGCCCCGGCAGAGGTAGAGCGTCTAGTATCGCGCATCACCGACCTATGGCTGCACTACTATGATGAGCTGGATGCCCTTATCCGCCCAACATGTGGGGGTACCAGCACGTGGACGCCGCTCTGGTCGCCGGGCAAGACCTATATGCTCCAATGCGACTTTTCCTATATGATCTCACCCAAGATGTTCGAGCGCTTCGTGATGCCTGACCTCATCGCCTGCTGCGAACACCTGGATCATGGCTTCTACCATCTGGACGGCAAGGGTGAAATACCACACCTGGACTTATTACTTTCCATCCCACGATTGCGCGGCATCCAGTGGATTCCCGGCGATGGCGCGCCCCCACCCCACGAATGGTTGGACCTGCTTAAGCGTATCCGCGACGGGGGCAAGCTCTGCCAGGTCTTCGTGGGTCCTGAGGGCGCGCGGCACATCGTCAAGAACCTGGGCGGGCGCGGATTCTTATTCGTCATCCAATCTGGGAACCAGTTTGCCGACCCCGAACAAGCCGAGGCGTTTTTGAAGGTACTGGCAGAAGAGGATATATCACTAATCTGAGGGAATATTTGGCTCAAGGCAACTATCGTTACCTGTTGGATAGGGTTGCGAAGAATTTATAGTCGCGTTGAAAAATATTACAGGTGGGCACAGTGAATCGAAAAGACTACTGGATTGGATTAGCCGTTTTCATCTTCTCACTCGCACTCTACACGCGCACGCTTGCGCCCGATATCCTCTATGGCGATAGCGCGGAGTTCCAAACGCTGGCTTATACGTTAGGGACAACGCACTCAACAGGCTATCCCATCTATTTGCTGTTGGCGCGGGTAGTTGGTTTGTTACCATTGCGTTCCCCCGCATGGCGCGTCAGCTTTTTCTCCGCTCTCTGCGGGGCGATCACGGTGGGCAATATCGCGCTGCTCATCCGCTATGTCACACACAGCCGCGTCGGGATGGTATTGGGAAGCCTGTCGCTCGCAATCTCCTACACCTTCTGGTCACAGGCCGTCATTGCCGAAGTCTACACGCCTGCCACTGCCTTTATCACGACCATCACGCTCTTACTCTGGCATTGGCAGCAGGATCCGCAACGCCACACGCGCGCGCTCTTTGCCGCCGCCGTGTTGGCTTGCCTGGGATTAGGCATCCATGCTTCTGTAGGTTTGCTGGCGCCGGCGGCTGCCAGCTTTGTCATCTTGGTCTTGATCGTACAGCGCGTGACGGCCTGGCGGCGCACCCTGGGGACCGCGGCAGCAGGCGTTGCCGTGGGCTTCAGCATCTATCTGATAGCTTTTCTGTTGCTTGAGCTGCACAATCCGCCCACCAGCTTTATGCGCGCAGGTATTTATCCTTCGCGTTCCATCTGGGGCTTGAGTGCCACCGATCTGGATTCTCCCTGGGAACGGATGTGGATTACCGTCTCCGGGCGACAATGGCAAAACGTGATGTTCAGCAAGGAAAGTACTTTCCTCGCAGCCTGGAACGAGTACGCCGGGCGTGTGACGCATCAGGAATTCTCCTACCCCCTGGCCTTTGGCGCGCTGGCGGGCCTTATCGTGATGGCCCGCATCGCGCCGGCATCTTTTGCTTTCTGCCTCACGGCTTTCGGCTCTATGCTCTTCTTTATCCTCAACTACAATCCCGGCGACAAATACATCTTCTACTTGCCCACCTACCTCTTTCTTGCAATTGCACTGGGCGTTGGAATAGGACAGGCATTGGAAGGTTTACAACACCAAATACGGCAAGAGGAAAACAGCGGTAGTAACGTACTTTACGGGCTGACCGCACTTTTCCTCGTTTTCATCCTTCTACCCTCCAGCGTATCTCGCTGGCAGGCGTTGCGCGACGGTGCAGCCACCTTCGTCACCGAGGATTATGCTTACCCCATTTACAATTTGGACGAACCCCGCCTCACTTCGATGCTGACCCTGGTTCAGCTCCCCGACAATGCCGTTGTCATTATGCGCTGGCGCGCGCTCTACACCATCTACTATCTGGCGCACGTTGAGGGTAAAAAACCCGGCCTTACTCTCATCGAAGCCACACCTTACGGCAGCGACGGCCTGGTTGCCGATACCCTCATCACGCACCTGACCGGCTATCTCGAAGAAGGCCGCCCCGTCTATACCGATGACGTCTTTCCCAACCTGCGCGATCACTTCCGCGTGATGCCCGCACCAAGGAGGAGGTTATACCGGCTATCGTTACCGGAATAAACCTTGTCAGCATTACCGGGTTATTTTCTTAACTTTCATAAGCCGCCGGAAAAGTAGGTATTGCCGGTATATTTGCTTCTTTCCTTCACTTGTATAGAATATAGCCTTATGAATATCATTATCTTAACTCACCAGCCCGAAAATTATTCCAATGCCCGGCTCGTCAGTGCCCTAAAGGCCAGGGATCATGCCGTCAGACTGTTCTCTCCCCAAGAATGTGTGGTTAAAATCGGTCAAAATGCCGGCGTTTATGTTGCCGGCGACCGGCTAAATGACATCGATGTGGTATTGCCCCGGTGCGCCGGATATACCTGGCATGGCATTAATGTACTCAAACCCCTGGAAGCTCTCATTGCCACACAGCTTAAGCTGGCGGGGGCGATGTGTATCAATGACCCAGATGCTAAATTGCGCGCGCATAACAAATGCCTCACGCTGCAACTCCTGGCCCAGGCCAATCTCCCGGTTCCGGCGACAGTGCTGACCTGGAATTTTGATGCCCTGGACTCCGTCATTGAAGATCTGGGTTCCCCCACGATTTTGAAGATGATCGAGGGGACGTGGGGTGTAGGGGTTGTCCGCGCCGACTCCCCGGCATCCCTCATCTCCACTTTCGATACACTAAAGGGAATGGGACGTCCCTTCGTCCTGCAAAAATATATTGCCGATTCGGCAGGCAAGGATATTCGCGCCTTTGTCATAGGAGAACAAATAATTGCGGCCATGTCCCGCCAAGCCAAACCCGGTGACTTCCGTGCTAATATTCACCGGGGGGGAACGGCAATCGCCGTTCCCCTACCGGATGATTATGCCCGGCTAGCCGTAGCAGCCGCGCAAACTTTGCAGATAGAGATTGCCGGTGTGGATATGCTCGAAACGGTCGCCGGACCGGTCATCATCGAGGTCAACCCTAGTCCGGGACTGGAAGGCATCGAGGCCGTAACCAACATTGACATCGCCGATCACATCGCGAGCTATTTGGAACAGCGGTATTATGAAACACAATCCGTAAAACGTAAAACGTAAGTATGTGTCTAATTATGTCAGACAAAACACGTTTATTTTTACTCACTACATTTTTTATACTGGCTTTAATCTGGAATATCTTGATACCCGCCTACGAGAACCTGGACGAAATTGAACATAGTGAGGTCGTCCGCCATCTCGTTGTTGCCGGGGAATTGCCTGTGCATGGAGAGGCTGAGGAAAAAGGATTTCACGTGCGCCAGGAAGCCTCACAACCGCCCCTTTATTATATATTGGCGGCGAGTTGGGCGCGGTTTTGGAAACTTCCCACCGATCCTCCTACCGCGACACCCATCCCAGAGACTCTCGTCGCTTGCGGACCCTCTTCCACCTTCTACAATAAAGCTACCTGGGCGCGCGACCCCTATCAGGATGGCCCTCCCTGGAAAGGGGCAGACCTGTGGTTACATGGCCTGCGCATCTTCTCCTCACTATTACAGATCGTGACACTGACAGGAACCTGGGCATTGGCGCGGCGCGCCTTTCCGCGCGGGCCGGTGCCCCTGTTAGCAACTGCTATTGTGGCTTTCAACCCGCAATTTCTCCTGGTCTCTGCCGGTGTCAATAACGACAATCTTATCACGCCCCTGGCGACCTGGGCGCTGGTGTTAGCCTACGATCTGTGGGATAAAGGCCCAAACTATCAACGGCTCATCGGATTCGGAACGCTGGCCGGTCTGGCCGCATCGAGTAAACTCAGTGGCCTGGGATTGCTAGGCCTGGGCGGTTTGATCGCGCTGGCATGGACAAGAAAACACATCGGCAAATCCGCCCCCCCCGC
>JAFGFI010000043.1 GCA_016931185.1 Anaerolineae bacterium | reverse complement strand
CACGGATGACCAGCGGAACAATTAAAAGCGCATGGTAGTGCGCAATTATCATCATACACCAAGCCCGGACATCGGCGGTGGCACACTTATCCTGCGATAACATCGCTATCGGTGAGTTAGAAATGTCAGGTATGATGGTAGGACTTGGAGATAGTTCGGATTCACTTGAAGGTAAAAGTTTATGCCATAAATCCTCCGAACTGAGAGATAACGTTTCCGTGGACTGAAGTCCTGGTATTAGATTGAATTGAGCTTCGATAAGGCTTTGGTGTTGTTCCTGATCAATATGGTACAGGACACAGGCTCCAGAATTTAATAACTTGCACGCTTGTTTTACTATATAGCTTACAATTTCATGCCGTGGTTGATCGGAATTGAGCATCACGAGCATCGTGCGCAATCCTTCGGCAAGTTGTTGTTGTCGTGCAAGTTCATGGACGCAATTGGTTAACTGTTCTTCTACGCCATTCATATAATCTTATTTGCTAAATCAATGTGTTCTGCGAGAATGTTTATGGTTTGTAATTCACTATTTTCGACTAACCGCTATTATAAGTATAGCAAAGAGTATCAAAAAGCATAAACGCCCTAAAGCCCTAAATTGACACTTCTCTCGTGGTGTCTAAAATATTGTCAACGATATTTTAGGGGGTATTTTTATGATATATAAAACCTTGCCTGTTCCATCCTACTTTGATCCAAATCAAGTCGGCAAAGTCTGGAAAGTACCCTATCAGGAGCGTGCTAGGGAGGCCGAATTGTGGGCCAAACAACATTATATCCGGCCTGCTGTGCAAGATGCTTTCAGGGTTTGTTTGATGTTGATAGACGTGCAGAATACCTTTTGTATTCCAGAATTTGAACTCTACGTTGCCGGGCGTTCCGGTACGGGGGCGGTGGATGATAACCGCCGGCTATGTGAATTTATCTACCGCAATCTGGGTACTCTTACCCAGATTGCGCCTACGATGGATACACACCAGACCATGCAGATTTTCCATAGTGTGTTCCTGATCAATGCCCAGGGAGAACATCCTCCTGCTTATACGCTGGTATCTGTTGAGGATATTGAGCAGGGCGTTTGGAAATTTAACGCGGTCTTGGCGCGTAGTTTGAATGTCACTGAAACCTACGCCCAACGTTATCTGCTCCACTATGTACAAGAATTGAAGGCCAGTAATAAGTATAATCTTACCATTTGGCCCTATCACGCGTTGCTGGGCGGGATAGGACACGCGCTGGTATCGGCGGTTGAAGAGGCTATCTTTTTTCACAGTGTTGTTAGGTACAGTGCGCCGAATTTCAAAATAAAGGGAGAGCACCCCTTTACCGAGAATTACTCGGTACTTAAGCCAGAAGTGTTAATAGATACGGATGGTAATCAGATTGCGCGTAAGGAAACAGAATTCATAGAGGCTTTGCTGGCCTTTGACGCGATAATTATCGCCGGGCAGGCAAAAAGCCACTGTGTGGTATGGAGCATTGCAGATTTGTTGGACGAGATAGCGGCAACAGATATCACATTAGCCGAGAAAGTATATTTACTGGAAGATTGTACCTCTCCCGTCGTTATCCCCGGTGTAGTAGATTACACCGACGAAGCAGATGCCGCTTTTCAACGTTTTGCGAAGGCCGGAATTCATATTGTTCGTTCAACAGACCCAATAGCAGATTGGCCTGGTTGGGTTGAAAGATAAGGAGTTATATAAAAACCCCCACTATTTTTAGAATAGAGGGGATTCTTTAGGTGCATGAGAATTTAGAAGTCTAATTCTTCCAAATCAAGCATGTCCGGGATACTGAGCGGGCTGCCGGCTTGTATTTCCAAATCGCCTTCATAGATAATCTCTGGTGCCTCGTACATTATATACCTCCCTCAATGTGGATAGTTACTCCACAAATCTAAGTTTACTATAACACAAATTTAAGGTAAGAGCAAGTGAAAACAGGATAATACATATCCCTCCCCATGACCCAAATGTCCAAGATGCTATGTGTTGTAGTTTGAGGATACCGGACGCTGATGGGCTATCGCCATCCTTAACGATGGCCCATGTTCCATATAGCAGGTTGTTTTTGCAGATTACTGTATGGGAAAGTGGGTTATGGAATCGTTGATTAGGAGGACAAGCATTCCAACTTGCACCATCCCAGCGGGTGAGCCGTAACGTATCGCTGGCTACGTTGGCAACCACGAGTTCATTAGCCGTGTAGTCTAGCGACACGGTGGCAATGGCAGTTACTGTGACAGGGATACCGGTAATGATGATGGTACGCGCCACAGGCAGTGTTGTCGTCTGCACAGTTGGGAACGCTCCCGGTTTTACACAGATGGTGACTATGGAAGGCAGTGTTAGCGTTGGCTCTGCTCCGACGGTGAATGTGAGCGTTGCGCCGACGCCGGGAAAATCCACCCGTTCTGTTTGAGTGATGACTTGCACCTGGCAGATAGGACAACTGCTGCGATAGACGCGCTGCCCTGTCGCATAGTTACTCGTCCATGCATAGAGATAGCCGTTGTAGGAGATGAGTTCTGCCATGATATTTTTTGCATCTCCAAAGCCGCCGGTGCTGACGGCTGTCCATCCCAGCCCGTCGGTGGTGCGCCAGATTTGTGCGCCATCAATGTCGTTTTTTACAGCTAAATAGAGTGCATCGTTATATACTGTTGCTCCGTCAACTAGCGTGGTGCTGTTTGCGGCCATATCATCCATACCTGGTAGGATGGTTTGTGTCCATGTGCCCACATCACCAGTCGTGCTACGCAAAATGATAATACCATTGACGGATCTGGTGGCAAGATATAGATTGCCGTTTAATGACCCTAAGAGGTCAATACGATAAGAACCTGGGGCGCCAGTATAAACACTTGTCCAGGTTGGTGACATGGTATCGAGAGCGAACGTCCGGTAAAGGATACCGAGGTCGTCAGTTAATGTCAATGGACTTTCGCCTCTGCTTTGTGTTCCAAAATAAAGTGCATGACTATAAATAGCGCTCGACCAAATGACAGTTGTAGCGGTATTATTTTTAGTTGCTCCAAATCCACCAAGATTTTTTTGTGTCCATGTTATACCATCTTCAGAACACCACACTTCAGCCCCGGTATCTTCATTCCATGTCCCGCCACAAAGCCAATCTGTGTCTTTATCGGAAAAGACGATCATATCTTTAAAGTTTTCATTGTGATAGTTGCCGAAACCGGCATCTGTAACTGAGGTCCAACTTCCTACATCGCCTGTTATACTACGATAGAGCATCGTTCCACTTGTAGGTGTGGCACTACGGTTTGCTGTGCTGGCGTAAAGATACTCTTTAAAAACAGCTAAACTGTCAATATGATCATGTTGTTCCAGATTATCGCTGCCGAAAGGGAATCCGGCAGCATCCGCTGCCACTTCTTCCCAATCAGCCTGATGAGAAGGAACGACAATATCTGCTTTTGTGCGCCAGATACGTGCTCCAAGCGTATTATCCGCCTCCATTCCCAGATAAAGCCGTCCATCAAAAACTGTGACTTCAAAACCTTCTTCGCTGTTATAAGTACTATCGCCCCCGGTTCCCAACCCGAAAGCACCTTCATTGACCGGTGTCCATGCAGAACACACTCCAGCAAACGTATTCGGGGGTAATGTGTTATCACCTAAGACATAACCTGTTAGGAGTAGGGTACCTAATAAAACGATACCTAGCGCCGGTAAAAGGGTGAATGGTGAATAGTGAATGGTGAATTTTGTGATTTGCCTTAGTGTATTGGGAATGGACATAGGTCTTCTGGGATATATGTGGGATTGGCATACCCGAAACTATTTAAAAAGTCCAATATTTCCTGGATTTCGGGAACATTCAATATACTCTGACATCCTTCTGCCAATGTATAGGTAGCACTATAGGTTTCCCAAAAATAATCGGCCAATGAGGTGACAGTATTTCCAGGAACGCCTGCCGGAAAATCTTGCTCCAGTTGGTGATAGTGTTGTTCTGCCAGCTCATTATCTTGAAGCTGTATATTGATCAAGATCAACCGCCAATGCGCCAATGCATCAAACCAGCGCCATTCTTCCTGGGTGCTATACACCTCGGCCCACGGTTCGAGACCGGTATCTTCTAATACTTTTAGATAAGAGAGTTGCGCGTGTCCATAGTCACCGGCAAAAAAAGCCGTTTCTCCATCCTGGAAAACATGATACCGGTATACGGCAGGGGCAACCTGCGTAGCTGTTGGTGTGATGATTGTGCCATTCCAAGTTAGGGTTGTGGTCACAGATCGTTGTGGACCTGCTCCCACGGATGCAATGCCTCCGCTGACGGCTAAAAGTTGTCCAGCTTGTAGGTAGAATGTCGGATAGGGTACACTAAAGTTAGTGACCGCGTGTTCCGTGAAATCTGTATTCATCCATGACCAGACATGGAGTGTGTGCCAGCATGTATGCGCGCCACACGCGATCTCGGCGAAAGTGATTTCGGCAGGCCCATCTCCGGTTAGATCCTCAGCGCCAATCAGATTGAGGCCAAAACCTGCACCCGGTTGGTAGACGTACATCGTATCCATTGTACCCGGCCGGCAGGTATAGACTACGAGCTGGGTTTCGGGAGGATAGAAGTCCGATTCCGGATTGACAAAAGCCACTACACTCTCGGCTACATCGTCGCCGGTCAAATCTGCTTGTGTCCATCCCAATCCTTCATCAGGTAGCACTTCCCATGTAAGTAAGATCGAGGGGAGGGTTTCCGGGGCGCCCCCAGCGGACAGATACTGCCGCAGTACAGATGCATACTCCTCAAATGCTGCCGGCCGCGCTGGGGTTTCCATTGGGCGCTGGCTTGGACAGAGTGGAAGAGGGAGTGGTGAAGGGCTTACTCTAGGAGGTACCGTCGCTGTCGGTGCGCTGGTAGGCAACAATACCACCAGCGATGGTGTTATTGGTGTGGGGGCACAGTTGGAGAGTAAGAAGATGAATAGGACGGTAAATAAAAAGGTTTGTTTGTGTCCGTTTAACCCTTTGAGAATCTCGATCACTTTGTTACATCTTTCAGTACTTTCATGAATGTCTGTAGCGACCATCCTCCGTTAATACGGACGCGCGGCCACGTATAACGATTATCCAACCGTTGTGTTGCTCCCCATTCCGTTGTCACCGCGCCAAAATAGCCGGCAGATTCCACCACAGCTACGGTAGCATCATCGTAACGTCCAGAAGGATAGCAGAAGAACCGTACCGGTTGTCCTGTATGGGCTTCCACGGCCTCCCTGGCTCCCAGTATTTGGTAGACAAGAAAATCATTTCCCCGCCCTGTCAAATCATAATGATCCCGTCCGTGCGCCTGTATAGACATATTGGCCTCGGCCATAAGATACATGTCATCCCAGGTCAAGTATAGGGGGGCTTCATAATGCGCGGGTGTGGCAAGTACAAAGAATTCACCTACAAAACCATACTGCTGTAATAACGGCATCGCGTGCGTATAGGCATCCTTGTAACCGTCATCAAAAGTCAAAACGATAGGTTTCTCCGGCAACGGTTTGCCAATTGCTAGAGCTTCATATATATCAAGAAGTTTCACAGTTTGGTAGCCCTGTTCTTGGAGATAGCGTAACTGTGCCTCAAACTGTTCTGGTACAACAGTGAGATTTACTCGATAGACGTCAGCATCTTCTGGCAGCTCTGAAATGTAATGGTACATCAAGATAGGTACGTTAACCTCTTCGGGGAGTGGGAAATATGTAGCGGTGGGAGAAGGGGGAGGTGTTGGCGTTTCCAGCGGTGATAATAAGGAGAGTGGCGTCGGTTCAAGTGTGGCCGTAGGGGATAGTGTGGGCGTCACCGTCAGGATAGATGTCACCGTGGGGGTCGCTGTTGGAGTAGATGTCACTGTGGGCGTCGCTGTCAGGGTAGATGTCACTGTGAGCGTCGCTGTGGGCGTCGCCGTTGGCGTAGATGTCGCTGTGGGCGTCGCCGTTGGTGTAGATGTCGCTGTAGGCGTCGCCGTCGGCGTAGGAGTTGTAGTTGATGT
>JAFGFI010000042.1 GCA_016931185.1 Anaerolineae bacterium | reverse complement strand
TAGCGAATTACGAATAACGGATTCAATTTTCATCCTACTGCTGGTGAACGCACCGCGTTAATGCGTAATTCCCTTGAAAATCGAAAATTGGCAAATTTAAAATTGGCAAATTGTGAAAACCCTTGAAAACTTGGTTTCGTCTTAAATTTTCATCCGACTGCTGGTGAACACACCGCGTTAATGAGTAATTCCTTTGAAAACAGTTGAAAGTTAAAAGAGATGATCAAAAGGTTTTTTTTCTGTGGTGTTTTTTCGTTTTCGGGCTATGCCCGAAAACGAAAAAATGCTTGATTCATTCGTGGTTAGAATTTTTAGGCCAGGTTGGCCACCCCACTGAGGGTTAGCTCAGCAGCCCGGTGGCATTTAACGTAATGCCCAGGGCTGACTTCATCAAATGGGGGCTCTTCCGTTTTACAAATATCTTTCACGTAGGTACAGCGCGGATGAAAATAACACCCTGAAGGTGGATTGGCCGGATTTGCTACTTCACCGGTTAGTAAAACGCGCTTCTCACGCGGCGTAGGATCGGGGCGGGGGATAGCCGACATCAATGCCTCGGTGTATGGATGCTTGGGTGACATAAATAACTCATAAGTTGTTGCCATTTCAACCATCTTTCCTACATACATGACGGCTACCCGATCGCTGATGTGGGCGACGACGCTCAGATCGTGGGCTACAAATAGATAGGTCAGCCCCATTTGTTCTTGGAGTTCCTGGAGCAGGTTGAGGATTTGTGCTTGTACCGACACGTCAAGCGCGGAAACCGGTTCATCGCATACCAGAAATTTGGGGCGGGGGGCCAGCGCGCGGGCCAGACCAATACGCTGGCGCTGCCCACCGCTGAAAGCGTGAGGGTAGCGGCGCATATATTCTGGGCGCAGGCCGACCAATTTCAACATTTCCGCTACACGATCCTCCAGCTCTTTGCCCTGGGCAATATTCAGGGCGCGCAACGGTGCGCCGACGATATCCAGCAGCGTCATGCGCGGGTTGAGCGAAGCGTACGGATCTTGGAAAATCATCCGCATGTTGCGGCGCACATTTATAAGTTGTTTAGTGTCCAGTGTTCTGATATTGACCCGGCCCATCTCCGGATCATCGAACCAGACCTCGCCGCTGCTGGGAGCAATGGCCCTTAAGATACAGCGTCCGGTGGTCGTTTTCCCGCATCCACTTTCCCCAACCAGGCCCAGCGTTTCACCTTCGTTGATATAGAAGTTCACACCATCGACGGCTTTTACATGGCCGACGACTCTCTTGAAGAATCCGCGCTCGATAGGGAAATATTTTTTTAACGACTTGACCTCTAATAAACTCGATCCTCGACTCTGTGCAACCCTCGGTTGCTCTTTGGATTCTGGATTTTGGATTCTGGATTCTTGTTCGGTCATGATGTTGTATCCTTCGTGCTCTCTGCCGCTTCTTGTATTTCTGAAGTCCGAGGAGCATATAAATGGCATCTGACAGTGTGGCCTGGTTCTACCTCGATGACTTCAGGTGCCACCTTGTCACAGACCCCCGGCATATATTGAGGACACCGGGGATGAAAAGAACATCCTCGTAGCACGCTGTACGGGTCGGGCACCATTCCCCTAATCGTTTCCAAACGCTTTTTCTTGCCAGCGCGCGCCATCACATCATCAAGCTGTGGGATAGACCTGAGCAGTGCCCGTGTGTAGGGATGCAGTGGGGTCAAGAAGATCGATCTGACATCGGTTTGTTCAACAACTTTGCCCATATACATGACGGCGACTTCGTCGGCCATTTCGGCGATCACACCCAGGTTGTGCGTGATGTACATAATCGCCATATTGAAATCACGCTGGAGATTCCGCATTAGGTCCAGGATCTGAGCTTCGGTCGTCACATCCAGCGCCGTTGTAGGTTCGTCCGCGATAAGTAGATTGGGATTGCAACTGAGAGCCATAGCGATGACGGCGCGCTGTCGCATCCCGCCGCTCAATTGGAAGGGGTAGGTGTCAACGATCCGGTCCGGGTTGGGCAAATTGACGCGGGCTAATATCTCAATGGCTCTCTCCCGCGCTTCCTCCTTTTCCACTCCCTGGTGTAAGATGATGGCCTCCATAATCTGGCTTCCTACCGTGCGTACCGGCAACATTGCCGTCATTGGTTCTTGGAAGACCATAGAGATTTGATTGCCCCGAATAGCGCGCATCTCTCGGCTGTTAGATTGAAGTTTGGTGATGTTAATAACATCAGCGGTGGCGGTCAGTTCCGTTTCCTGTACCGTTTTGTAATAGATAATTTCCCCTTCCTCAATCTGGCCTGGGGAAGGGACCAACTGCATTAAGGAAAGCGCGGTGATGCTTTTGCCGCATCCACTTTCCCCTACAACGCCTAACGTGCGCCCCGGTTTGATGACCAGGTCAACGCCATCCACCGCCCGGACGATACCTTCAGCCAAGTGGAAATAAGTGCGGAGATTTTTGACTTCGACAAGTGCATTATCCGATAGCATGGCGCCTCCTAGGTAATATAGGGGTCTGCGGCGTCGCGTAAACCGTCGCCCGCAAAGTTGAACATAAGCACTGCGAGAACGACCACCGGGACCGGCCAGAGAATCCACGGATAGTGGGCCACGTTCATAATATCCTGGGCGTCTTGTAACATAACCCCCCAACTGATCGTCGGTGGATTCAAGCCGATGCCCAGGTAACTTAACGATGTCTCGCCAAGGATCATACCGGGTAGTGAGCCGGTTAACGAGACGATGATGTAGCTGGCAAAACCGGGTATCATGTAGCGGGCGATGATGGTCCACTCGCTCTCACCGTCCAGACGAGCGGCCAGGACGAAGTCTTCCTCACGCATACTCAATAACCGGCCACGCACGGTCCGTGCCAACCCTGTCCACCCCAGTATAGAGAGGATAAGGGTGGTGGCAAAGTAGATGCGCAACTGAGGCCATTCCCGTGGCAGTGCGGCCGCTAATGCCATCCATAACGGGATTGTGGGCAGTGTGGTGAGCACTTCAATGACCCGTTGGATGGCCTCGTCAACGATACCTCCAAAAAACCCTGATATGCCGCCTAATAGCAATCCGAGGATAAAGCTGACGGCGATCCCTATCAAACCGACACTTAGCGAGATACGCGCGCCATGAAAAATACGCGATAACACATCTCGCCCGATGGTGTCAGTCCCTAAAATGAACAAGGGCGCGTCCTTTCCCCCAGCGCCAAAGAGATGTATGTCAGATGGAAAGATTCCCCAGAGTTTGTAAGCGTCGCCACGAATAAACAGCCCAATTGGGTAGATGACGCTGGTGTCTTCCTCGAAAATGGGTCTGAACGTAACAGGATCACGGCCCATTTTCGTGCCATAGATGAAGGGGCCGCGAAATCGTCCCTCCGTATCGCGGATGTGGATCTTTGTCGGGGGATGGGCGAGATAGTCCTTAAAACGCCGCAGGGGGTCATGGGGACTGACAAACTCGGCGAAGATAGCAATAAAGTACATAATAGCCAGGACGGTCATAGCTATCCGGGCTAACTTATGCCGCCGGAATTTCCACCACACGAGCTGCCACTGCCCGGCTCGATAAAACTCTTCTTCCTGACTTTCTTCAGTTTTTTGCTGTTTTTTGCGCCCTAGTGACCACTTTTTTATAAGATTTGTATTACTCATGCGCCCTCCACACTGCCAAACCGGATACGGGGATCCGATACGGCCAGCAGAATATCGGAGAAGATCGCACTGACCGCGGTCAAGATTCCGACAACCAGTATGTAAGCCCCGGCCATATACATATCCTGTTGCCTCAATGAGGCAAGCAGTGCCGGATTAGCTGTAGGCAAGTTGAGGACAATTTCAACCAACGAGCCACCCGAGAAGAGCCACGGTAATAGCCACATGACACTGCTCAAAATCGGGTTGATGGCTAGTCGCACGGGATACCGCACAATGACCTGGAATTCGGACAACCCTTTTGCGCGCGCCACCGTTACGTATTGCTTGCGCAGTTCATCCAGCATCATCGCGCGCATGGTACGGATGGTGCCGGCGACGCCGCCGATACCGAGGAGAACAACAGGCAGCCACATATTACTTAATAGATTTAGGAACTTGCCCCAGCTCCAATCTTGAACCATGTATTCTTGTGAAAACAGCCCCCCGGCCCGGATGCCAAATTGGGTGAGGGCCACGTACATAATAATCAGTGCCAGGAAAAATCCGGGGACGGCCAGACCGATGAAGGTGATGAAGGTCACGATATAGTCGGTAATTGAGTATTGCCTGACCGCTACATAGATGCCAATGGGAATCGCTACCGACCAGGTAAAGATGTGGGCGAAGAGGGCTATGGCAAAGGTATATCCCATGCGCTCCATAATGACCTGCGACACGGGCTTTTCAAAAGTGTAAGAATAACCAAAATCAAACTTGGTGATAATATTTGAGATCCATAGTAAATAGCGCGGGACCATAGGCCTATCAAGCCCATACTGCTTCTTCAGAAGCTCAGCCTGCCGCTCGTCCACCGTTACTCCAGAGGCCTGGAGGTTCTGGATCCGCTTCGTAACAATATCCCCTGGGGGAAGCTGGATGATGATGAATGCCAGGACTGAGATCAGCAACATTTGGGGTATCGCGCGGATAATACGCTGAATGATGTATGAAAGCATGAGGGTTCACCTCCCTTGAAAATAGCGAATTACGAATTGCGAATTACGGATTCAATTTTCATCCAATTCTGAGTCCAAGCCCTAACCGGGCTGCCAGCCTTATTGGGCAAGCAACCCGGTTAGGATGTTTAGGAGGGCGTTATGCCCGCTCGCCGCCTTCGTAGTAGAAGGCACATGGATGGTAAGTGTTGATACCGTAGGTGTCCCACCCGATGGGAACTCTCGGACGCGGCAGGTTGCGCATGTTCTTGTTATAGAGCAAGGGACACGGGCTTTCGAGTACTGTCCCGATGGCCAAGGGTGTGTCGGCCAAAAAGTCGAAGACTTTCTGCCCAATCGCAACGCGTTCATCATCGTCCAGGACCGCTCTCATCTCGTCAACCCAAGCATACACTTGCTGGATGTCCTCCGGTGGCGCCACAATACCTTCTGCTTCCTTGTCCACGGCAGTATACCAGCTCTGCCAGGAGCAAGAAACGGTACCCTGTTGACAATCTGCCGTCGGTATATACCATTGCATTTGAATCGGCAGGAGCATATCCGTGCAGCGATCGGCGTGCCAGATGCCACACTCGACCTCGTTGGCCGTCATCCGCTCATTGTACAGTGACTCGTCGATTTCCTTGGTTGTCGCCTCAATGCCGATTTCGCGCCAGTAGGTGCAAACCATTTCGGTGAACTCGTGGACGGATGCACCCACGCGGATACCCGCGTGTTCAATCATATAGCTCAGACGTTTGCCGTCGGGGCGTAAGCGGAAGCCTTCACTATCGCGCTTGTCCAACCCCATCTCATCCAGCAGTTGGTTAGCCAGGGTTGTGTCATACTGCGCCCAAGCTGTGCCGTATTTCTCTTTATAGTACGCGGAGTTGGGCATCGGAGCCATTTGCCCCATGCGGGCCTGACCATAGAAGAGACTTTCGTTAATTTCCTCCCGGTCGATGGCCACGGAGAGCGCGCGGGTCCAGTTGGGGTGATTGGCGATTTCCTCCAACACCAGATCGTTGGGGAGGGTGCGCCGGGGATAGAGCGTGTAGCGATCGGTCATACAGGAGAGATAGTCGCCCACCACATACTTGCCCTGCTCTTCGTTCTCCTTGTACAATGGGTATTTGGCGATGGTCACATCGTGCATCCCAAGCCAATCCAGCTCAGCCCCGATCAATTTCAGTTCCATTGTCTGGGTGTCGGCCATATAATCCAGGCGCAGCGTATCAATGTAGGGCAGTTGATTGCCGGCCAGGTCAACTTTCCAGTAGTAGGGATTGCGCTCAAAGAGAATAAGACCCTCCGCCGGATACTCCTTGGGTATCCAGGCCGCCAGGGTGGGGAAGTCCTTGGCCCATTCTGGGAATTGCCAGGTGTTCAACCCCCACTGACTGCAGAAACGGTTCAGCACTTGCTGCCATGTCTCCATCTCCAACTCTGCCATCAACGTCTTCAAGGCATCCTCGCCGGCATAGTCGATGTGGTAGTTCTGTAGGAAGTGCTTGGGCATGAAGGGACCTTCTTGAGGATAGCCGCCCATGTGACGGGTGAGAATGTGGGGGAAGAGGCCGAACGTGTAATCAAACGTGCAACGGAACGTGTAATCGTCCAGGATCTCAAGTTCACAATGTTGGTTCTGGATGCCGTTGAACGCAGAGCCGATCCATCCTAAATCCTCCCCGGTGGCCCACTGCCACCAGAAGTCAACGTCCTCGGTGGTCAGTGGTTCTCCATCCGACCATCTCATCCCTTTGCGCATATGCAGCGTATAGGTGGTGCCATCGTCTGAAGCTTCCCAGCTCTCGATCATATTGGGGACGAGCGTGCGGAAGTCCAGGTCCGAGTATTGGACCAGCCGGTCGGACATCCAGTCGTAGGTATCGGTTGACCAGACGGTATCGAAGTGAATCTGGCGAACCTCACCCCCGTAGACGCCGATGGCATCGCGCCCACCCACCACGAAGGGCGTTACCGGTAGCCGTTCATCTACTGGGGGCAACGTTCCGGCTGCCACAAGTGCTTCTAACATAGGGGGTTCGCTTCGCCCCTCCGGTACTTCGACGATGACCTCCTTTTCAACCTCGACCGTCTTCTCAACCTCGACCTCAACGGTCTTTTCGACGACCTTCTCGACCTCAACGGTCTTCTCAACGATCTTTTCGATAATCTCGGGGGTTGGGGCGGCGCAGGCTGCCGCGGTCGCGCCCAATATGGCCGCACCTGTCAGGTGCAAAAACTCACGACGTTTAAGTTTACGTCCACTCATCGTTTTTCCTCCTTCTAAGGATAAATAAAATTTTATTACTCAGCAACGCTTGCTAAGTATTGAACACATATATACGTACGTAAAACGTAGTGCGTAAAACGTAGTGCGTAAAACGTAATGCGTAAAATGTAAAAAGTGTGTTTTCATCTTGTGTATTATATTTTATGTCAATCCTTATGGCTGTTTGTTTCGGGGCATGGTTTGAGCATTGAGTATACCATTATACTTATACTTTACCATACTAGGCCCCAAAATGTCTTCCACTTTTAGGACAAAAATTTGTACTTTTCGGACAAGATAAGACGTGATAAGAAGTAAGTGGGTGATACCCCGGTTTTACACTTTCTTACATTGAACTCGTAACTCTTAACTCGTAACTCGCCAATTTTAATCGCATCAAATAAGCATCCGATTTTACTTCCATTTGTTCAGCATTGTGCTCGGCGGTACAGTAGGGCGTTTCGTAGTGCTTGAAGTTAGCGAGAGGCTGCGGGCGCCCATTGCGTAAGAAGTCGCCTTCCCATCCAAATGCCAGGGTTTCCCCGCGCAGGGTGGGGAGTTGTACTGCCAAATCTTCAAACTTGACGGAGAGTGCTAAGATTTTCTCCTGAAATGCTTCAAAGCTTCCATCCAACACGGCACGTCCTATATGACAGACCCAGACATTATGCGTGCCGTGAGAACGTAATTCACGGTAGGCGTTGCGCCCTTCTTTGATCAACGTGAAACTACGCGCAGCAGCCAGGGCCAGGTAACCGTTGCCTTTTTGGGCAAAAGCCCACTGGACGTTATGTTCATTTTCACGTAGGATATGGGCATCAAAAGCGTAACATGGGAAATAGGCGTGAGTATACCCCATCCAGTCGTCATCCGGCAGCAGATGGACGGCAATAAGTACATCTTTCCATTGCGCGACACGCGGGAGAACGCTATTCCCGCGCCAGAACCCGGGCGCGTGGGCCTCTGTTTCCCCTGTAGATGCCGGATGGTTGGCAAAGACCACGGCCTCCGCGCTCAGTGTAGCCTGCCAGATATGTTCGTAACTTCCCGGTGTACCGGGTTGGTAGTCCTGCGCTGAACTCAGCATTGCGTCCGGCGTTTTGTAAGTAACTTTGTTGACCATGCCCTGGTAATTCCCAACGGATTTAACGGAATTCAGTGAACCCGGGCTTCCATTGCGATCCGCTAAGTCCGTCAAGACTGTTATGTGACGTTCACGGCCCCAGAATTCCTCAAGTGGGGTAAGGGCGATCTCCGTTATGAGCGGGGGCAGTTCATATTCCCTCATACACGCCATGCTGACCAGGCCCGCGATGTGGTGGTTATAGATGCCAGTACCCCACAGCAGGCGAGTGATGCCCGCAGTGGGGGCAAGCAATCCCCCTTTAATACTGATGGCCTCTGCATAACCTTGCGTTGATCCAAAGACGCCCTGGTATGAGTTGAGAGCCAATGTGAGCAGGAGTTTATCCATAATGACAGTTGCCAGCTCCCAGAGTGCTTCACTGTCTGCAAGATCAATAAGGTGCGAGAGGGCTGTCATATCGGTAGCAAATGCCACGTTGGAGTCCCAGGTTGCGAATCCACCCGCACCCCGGTCGTGTAGCCAGCTTAATGCCAGCCGCTCGCCGTGTTCGCGGTGCCATTGGCCGTTTTGCTCGCTGACCTCGAAGATCTGATCGGGGTAAAGCTGTCCGGCCAATAACTCACATGTGTAATATATGATACGCTCACTTTCTAGCATATCTGCACTGCATCCATAATTGAAGTGCAGGATAGATGTTTTTAGCAGTTGAGGGAGATTTGTAGGGAATGAAGCATGTTTGCCAAACCGAATGAGCATACCGATCAACCCTAATAGGGAATGTACACTACCATACTTGTGCCGGTCAATGCCGGCGAGGGTTTGCCGGAAGGCATCCTCATTAACTTCTCTCCAATATCCTAAGGCCATCTTGGCGATCTCGGCAAAAGGACCCGTGGCGTTTATATTCTCCATCTGCATCGCCGCGTGCTGCAAAGCTTCGGTGCGCCGCTCGGCGTAAGTAGCGTAAGGTGTAGGCCTATAACCCTGTATTCCCAAATTCCATATAGCCATTTTTCGTTGGAGGCGTACATTATGTTCATAGTAAAGATCTAGACGTGGCAGCATAAAAATTTCTAAGGGGCCTGCAGGGACCTGATGCGCGTAAGATAAGTGGTTCTCTTCTCCGCCCGTTGCCGGATTTAATTGGGATTCGGCATAGATACGGCCTGTGAGTGTCTGGAGACGTACTAAAATATCTCCCTTAGTCTTGAAATGATCGGGCCACCGCACGGTAATAAGCGTGTCTTGTGTGTATGTATCACGCTCGAGTGTTGCTGCGTTAAAGACTTGCTCTAAGATGTCACGATATACAATATCTTGAATGAGCGTGGGAATCTGTACATTGATACCTTTGATGGGTATTTGTGGTGCGACAGATTGGCACAAGCGTAAAGCAATAGCGTGCATATATCCTAATGGCGCAGTTACTTGTTCAAACCGCACCAGGATTTCGTTGGCCCCTTCATTCAATGTGACAGAAAAGAAAATATTCTGGCGTTCAAGCCCCTCGTGGTGATAGGTATGTTGCCCGTTAATCCATACATCTGCCGGCCCTAAGCTGGTTAGCACGAAAGTGGCCGTTTGGGATTGGGGACATCGCACCTGCGTATAGGCCCAGGCTTGAACATAACTGGGGGCCGCATATACTGCAGTGAGATCCACAAAATGATCATCCTGGCAACGTGTATAGTTCCAATTGCCCTTGTAATCGCCGAGAGTGAAAGTTCCCTCTGTCAGTGGCCCGCGTTCTACAGGTTGTTGGATAATACCTGAATCCGGTTCATAATGTTGTTGGAAAATAGTACGTTTTAGGGTATCGGCGTCAGTATGTTCTGAAATTTGTATGGGCAGGACGTGTGGCCCGGCGACTAGCCAATTATGAATATAGCCATCATAGAGATCGTAAGTGACATAGGAAAGTGGCATTAAGTTCAGCTCCTTGTATGAAGATTTGCCGTAGCTCGCGACGATTGCGTAGCCTACTTTAACCCCGGTTTTTCGAGTGAGTCACTGTTATTCGGGTAAATTAGTAGTCGTGGTAAGTGATGCGGAGCGGGCCAGTATGGAAAAACCTATTCCGGCCAACAATTCCACAGCGAGCAATAACCAACGTGACCATGAGATGGTCACAACACCTTGAATGAGTAAAAGTATGAGATCGGCAACGAAAATCAATAAAAGTTCTGGGCCAAATACTTGCGCAAAACGTTTCAACAATTGCGATTCACGGACACCTTGTCGAAAGCGAATTTCTGTAACAGTAATGAGAACTGACAATAGTAATCCAACAATGAGTGAGTAGATTCTGTCTACAAATGGAACCTGCAATGAGCGTAGAGCCGAGTCCTTTGCATAAAATATTGTTAAAACGCTGAGCAGAGCGGTACGGCTAATATACAAGAACCATAATCCTAATAATATCACGACAATCCACATAGTATAAGCCAGGATATAATTTAACCAAATTAACTTTTTCATGCTCAGCTCTCATCGATTAATTCTATTGTTTCCCTACATCTATCAATGCCGCCTGAAAATCATCAAACAAGACTGGCTTGCGCAGGTACACAGCAGCGCCCTCATTTATTCCGCGTTCAGCTTCGTCCATCCATGAACAAAGGACAATAGGAATATCACAGGTGGCGGGATGCATTTTAAACATACGAAGTAGTTCCCATCCTGATGTATCGGGTCTACCTACTTCTAATATAATGGCAATCGGTTGCTCTTGTTGTGCAAGCGCCAGCGCACTCTCATTGAGGCAGGTGGACAGCACCCGGTACGCACTTTCTTTGATATAGCGCTGTATCAAATAACAAAAACTAGCATCTTCGCCAACAACCATAATGGTGGTAGTTGGGGACTGTTTCATAAATCAGCCTCTTGTTGATTGATGAATGGCGAATATCGTTCTGTACGGGTAGGCCATATTCGCTCTGTATTGGCACGAGTTTGTGCCATCGTGATTACAATCGTTCTTACTATATCACACTGTCTTCTTGCTGTCTTCCACTTTTCGGACGATCTTTTGTATTTTTGGGACAAATAGCGAAGGGTACATGGTGAATAATGATTTGTGAGTGAGCAAAGTGGCAGACCACCAACCGTCCAATGAGACATCGTGTGTCACGTTTCATGCATCACGTTCGTTGATACTCGCGCGGAGATAGCCCTGTTTCTTGCCGGAAAACGCGCGTGAAATACCCCCCACTGGAAAATCCAACCATCAATGCGATTTCGGTAATACTTTTTTCCCCTGCTTCTAACAATGCTTTGGCCTGCTGAATGCGATAACGATTCAGATAAGTGATCGGCGTGATATTCATTTCTTGACGGAAACACCGGGTCAGATGACGTTCGCTCAATCCGATATGGGCGGCGATCTCCTCTCTTGATAACGGCGCGGCATAGTGTGTATGGATGTAGGCGATGGCTTTCAGTACGATGTTTTGGGTTTCGGCGACAGTCTTTTGATGTCGCTTCAATACAGTTTCGATGTGGCACAGGGTTTCATTTACCGTAAATAGACCTTTTCCTAACACACTGACGACACCACGATTCAACCGCGCCATATCCTCTGTTGTTAATATTTGCCCGGTCAGGATAATGACAGGGATATTGTGACTGAGTTCTTCGCTACGCATGGCTTCGAGGACGCCAAATCCGTCAAGCTCCGGCATCATCAGATCCAATAACACCAGGTCGGGACGGTATTTGCGGATACTGTCCAGGGCTTCTAATCCATTGTGCGCTTTCAGTACCCGGTAGTTGGTGAACTGATTTTGCACAATGCGAGCGTGCATTTCTAGAATCCCCGGTTCATCATCCACAATGAGGATGGTGTGCGGCTGCGCGGCTGTGGGATCAAGATCAAGCAGTCCTTGCCCGCGTAATATCTCGGCTAACTCGGTAGTTCCCACTGGCTTTGTTAAATAGTTCATTTCTAAGAAATCACCGGTTTTTCCATCATCAGAAAGTGAGTAAAAGAGTACAGGTATATGTTGTGTAGCTGGACTTTGTTTGAGATATTTGAGAACTTCCCACCCATAGTGTGCGGCTGATTCTCGATCCATAATAATTGCGTCGGGTAACATATCAGATGGGCAATCTATACCTTTGAGCAAGCTATTCACCGAGTACGGCATAATCGCGAGGGCCTGTCGTATTAAATATGTGTATAAGGGTTGGGCGTGTTGGATATCTTCTGTTAAGAGCCATATACGATGCTTGTGTGTTAATGCCGGTTCTTTACATATTGTAGATTGTTCCATAATGGGTAGAGAGAAATAGAAAGTAGAGCCACTGCCTTCTTCTCCTGAAGAATATACACCAATAGTTCCATCGTGTAGTTCTACCAGGCGTTTACAGATTGCAAGCCCTAGCCCTAATCCGCCATATCCCCTGGAGGATGTGCGTTCGGATTGCCGGAATTCGTCGAAGATTACGGCCTGTTCTTCCTGGGGAATACCGAGACCATTGTCTGTAATAGTGACACATACTGTGTCGGCTACTCTTTCTGCTCGCAGCGTGACGGTTCCCTGATGGGTAAATTTGATGGCGTTATTCACTAGATTGAGTGCGACCTGGCGCAGTCGTGTGCGATCTCCCCATACTCGGGGTAACGCCGGTGGAAGTTGTACATACCAGGTGAGGTGTTTGTCACAGGCCAATTGCTCGCCAATGATAGCAACCGGTTTTAATACTTCGAGCAGATCTAAGGGTTCGCGCGTCAATCGTAGTTGCCCCACTTCACTGGTCGCTAGATCTAACACATCCCGGATCAAACTGTCCAGATGTTGCGCGCTGACATAAATACGTTCCAGGTCTTCCTGATATGTCGGCTCACTCATGGCAGGATTGGCGTTGTTCTCCCTCGTTTCTCGCAGCAATAGATCGCTTAATCCAGAAATTAAGTTTAGGGGGGTGCGTAACTCGTGGCTGACCATTGAAAGAAAGCGGCTTTTCAGGCGATTGGCTTCCTCTGCCAACTGGCGACCTTCCATAGCTTCCCGGTAAAGTTGTACACCCCGCAATGCTGCGACTAGTTGCAGTGTGATGTCTGCGCACAGTTCCAGGTTCCCTACATCGTAGGCCACAAATCCTAGTAGTCCTTCTTTTGTGAGCAGGGGCAGTAACGTCAGGCGGAAGGGAGCATCTGTAGCATATAATCCTGGTGGCGGAAAGTCGCGACTGGCAAAGCGTTGTGGCGGATCGTGCGCGTCAGCAGGTGCGGCTTGCAGATGACTCCAGGCTACTGGATCATCATCTTCAGCTTCGTAGAAGGCTACGGCTGCGTGTTGGATACCTACGGAAGGGAGTATTTCGGCCAACGTCTCAAAAATTGTGGCCTCATCCTGAGCCGTGTGGAAACGTGCTGTCATCTGGTTCATTTGATTGGCGATGGTTGTTTGCCGGGTCAGGTACTGTGCAAATTGCCCTTGAGCGATTTCGCTGATGGCGATGCGGGCCTGGTGAAGCATGTGCATGACTTGTTGAGATGTGAGTATAGGGGGAAGGTCCTCTTGTAGAGACGTTCCCTGTTCCTGTAATACAGTTATCGCCGCTTGCCAGGCGTGAAGATCATCTTCCAGGGCTGCCGCGCGTTCAAAAATTTGCTGTGCTGCTAACCGAAAAATAAGACTATCTCCCTGTGTTACACTGCGTTTGTATGCTTCAAACAATCGCTGGCATAAGTACTGAATTTCGGTTAGACTTAAGCGATGTGTTTCATTAAACGTGACCTCGGTAAGACGTTGGATAATTTGATCATGGGGATATGTTTGGGATTGGGGCACTGTTTCTGGAGGGGGAAATGATAAACCAACTTCTTCACCGGGCAAACAACCGCATGATTCTCGGATAACCAATCGAGTGGGGACACAGATGGTAACCTCCTCTGTTATCTGCCCTAGAATGTATTTGAGTAATAATACGGTGGCTTGATACCCTATTTCAAAGATAGGGTAGTGGACTGTCGTTAACTGTGGTACCAGTGCGCGCGCTTCCACCCGGTCATCAAATCCAACAAAGGCCACATCATAAGGAACCGTCAATCCTACATTTTGCAGAGCTTGGATTGCACCGATAGCGGAGGTATCATTGCTCGCAGCTACTGCGGTAAATTTTGCCTTTGTTTGCAAAATCTGTTCCATTGCCCGCCGCCCCCCCTCAACTTGGTGGTACCCGTAGGCTATCAAGTCTGGGTTTTCCTCTAGTCCATATTCACGCAGGAAAGCCTGGTAAATTCTGAGCCGTTTGCCGCTGTCACTGGCTATTTCCCGTTGATTGCCAGCGATAAAGGCAATGTGCCGGTGTCCATGTGCTCTCAGATGCGTTAAAGCTTGCCACAATCCTTGCTTATTATCCGGCACCACCGCAGGACCGGAGATTTCCCCCGAACCGGCGTGAACGATGGGATACCCACTGGCAAGTAAATCCTGGAAGTAAGCTTTCCCATATTCAGAGGGTGCAATGGGGGGAGCAACGATCAGCCCATCTGTATTCCACGGTCCCACCGGTACAAAGTCGGCTTCAGGGATAAGCAATGGCCAGGCCGGACGCCCCAGGGTGATGTTACGCGGTGACCCAATGCCGTAAGCCATCAATACGTTGCAGTCGTTATCGCGCGCTGCTGCGTCAACACCGCGATAGATTTGGTGTAGAAAACTATCTGGGGTCCCCGCGTGGACTTGCCAACCTGCCAATACCCCAATCGTAGGACGGCTATGTTTGAAGTGTTGCATAAGTAAACTTTATCATTACTAGGAACTTTGGCAAGTTAAACAGCTTTTGGGTATTGACATAAACACTATATTTGCTTATAATATATACAAAACATATACAATACTCGTTCATAATTTAAAAGGAGCTTACCATGAAAAAACTAACATTACATCAAGTTGTTAACTTGGTCATAACCATTGCTGTGATTGTCGTCAATGTTTTGGCCAATGCACTACCCCTTAATGGGAAAAACACCGGGGAGATTTCAGATCGTTTTGATATTTATTTTGTGCCGGCCGGTTATGTGTTTTCAATTTGGGGAGTGATCTACTTAGGCCTCATCGCCTTTGCTATCTACCAGATATTGCCCGCGCAGCGCGATAATCCAAGTCTAAAACGCATGACACCGTTTTACACATTGGGGAATTTGGCAAACATTGCGTGGATATTCTTGTGGCATTATGAAGCGTTTGCCTTCACACTGATCGCAATGTTGGTATTATTGGGAAGTTTGATTGCTATTTACATAGTACTAGGTATAGGTCGCAATACAGTGAGTCCTGGGATGCGCTGGACTGTACATCTACCTTTCAGCATTTACTTGGGATGGGTAAGTGTGGCGACTGTGGCGAATATCTCTCAAGTCCTTACCTATTTCAATTGGAGTGGGTGGGGGATTGTGCCGGAAGTGTGGACATTGCTTATGTTGCTGGTCGCTGCCATTTTGGCCGTATTGGCTTACTTAATCCGGCGAGATGTCGCTTATGGTTTGGTTTTTGTGTGGGCCTATATAGGTATTGCCGTGAAACATATTGCAACCCCATCTGTGTTTGCCCCGGCTGCTGTTTTAGTGGGGGTCCTTGGCCTGATGTTGAGTGTGGGAGAAATTGGTGCTTTCCTGCTTCCACAAAAGACAAAATAGCTGTATGGTTGTTCCCTCCTGGAGAGCGGGGCTATTTGGCTTCCAGGAAGATGAGGATGAGAATAATTATTTACTGTTGACTTCAAAGTAGCCCCGATTATACTTAATAGCACGACGATGTAAGTGTTCGTCGTGCTATTTTCATATTTTCCCTTCTCTTTTTCGCCCTATAGGGGCGAAAAAGAGAAATTCACGTGATAGGTAGCAAAGGTTATACTTAAACTATCTCAGGATTTTATTAGGAGAAAGAACCTGTGACTTCTGATACATACCCAGAAATGCAGCCTCAGATATCTGCATCCACTCCGTCTTCCTCTTCTTCTTCTGAAAAAGGCACTCCCTCTCTGTTGGCCGCCAATCTCTTCTTGTTGTTGGGATTGTGTATTATCATCTTTAGTTCTGAACTTTTCTCAGATCCTCCCACCTTACACTATATCATCAGTATTCTGGCGGAAATTTTACTTTCCTTAATTGCAATCGCTTTTGCTGCTATGGAGAAATTGCCGCTGCGAAAAACACTGCGTTTGCAGCGGACCGGATGGCGGCCGATTGCGTTAAGCGTTGTCCTGGGTGTTGGTTTTTGGATTGCAGGTGTTATTATCAATGCGTTTACCGCTTTGATTTTTGGTTATGTTACCCCGGTGACGCCAGATATATTTCCCACTAACGCGCTTGAGGCTATTCTGTTTTTTATCATGACCGTTATTGTCGCTCCCATCTGTGAAGAGATTATGTTCCGAGGGTACGTACAACGTGCTTACGAACGGCGCGGAGCATGGTTGGGTATTCTTATCACAGGTATCATTTTCGCAACGTATCATCTGCGATTTCAGGGTGTCTTTGCGTTACTGCCGGTTGCGATGGCCCTGGGTTTTGTTGCCTGGCGTAGTGAATCTTTGTTACCCACGATGGTGATGCATGCTGTCTACAACGCGCTGGCAACACTATTGTTAATTGCTGCCAGTTTTCTTCCGCTACAAACTGCCGCGTTTATCATCGGTTTTTTCGTGTGTGTTGCCCTGTTGACGCTTCCTCTGCTCTTCGTTGTTCTCTGGCGACTTTGGCGATTATTACCCGCGCCGGCATCCCCATATTACCCGCCCCTCTCTGGTTGGCGACGTTGGGCCTGGAGTATCCCTTTGACACTCGTCTACATCGTTTATGGATATGCGGCCATCAGCGAGGTTATCCTGGGGCGTTTCCCTGAACTCCTGGCGGTAGAAGCTGTGGAGCTTGAAGTGCCGGCTTCTTGGGAAAGTCGTACCCGGTGGACGTATACTATCAATAATCTGCTTGGGGAATCGCTAGGGGAGGCAGAATGTGTACTTTTACCGCAGGAGACATATTTTACTATGGAATGTCAGGCCGATTACGAAGCATTCCAATTGGATTTGCCGTTGAGCGTTCCCAATTTGAGCGCGGCTTTCGATGTCGAAGCGAGAACCTATCATCATCAGGTGGCGTGGGACCGCCGGGATTTACGTTTATATGCTCTCGCGGGTGAAGAAACAGAAAATGCAGAAACTGTGGCTTTCACGCTCTCTTCTCAAGACGGAACTCCTTCATTTTTCTCCAGTCAGCGTGTAGACACAGAGCTTTCCGAAGTGGAAATTCCGGCAAACGCTTTTATTGAGTATGAGTGGCCCTGGCGATTGATGGGACTGCCTTTTGAAATAGGATATGGAAGTTACGTTCCTTTTTTCTACGTAGACACCGACGGTACCATCTTTTATAAAGAAGCCTATCTCTTGGTGGAGTTAGGAGAACCGATCTGGACGCCCGCGGGAAATTTTGTTACCTGGAAAGTCACATTAACGTATGAGATAGAAGAAGATGAGGTCATATTAGCAGCATGGTATAATGCACAAGCACCCCATACGCTGGTGCGTTATGATGACGGTGAAGTAAGCTATGTATTGCGCGCTATTCAGAAATGACGTGCCATTCAGAAATGACACGCCATTTCCGAATGGCACGTCGTTTCCGAATAGCGCGGGATAGAATGAGAAAGATGTATGCAGTACTATGACGAAGCAAGGGCCGGTAATTTACGGAAAGCCCTGGAGCAACAAGTACTCTTGTGGCCGGAGGTTACCACCCGGAGGATGTTTGGCTGTCCGGCCTATATGGCCGATAGACGGCTCTTTGCATTTCTGGTTACTGAGGGCATTGTTATGACTCAGTTGCGAAAAGTGGATCGGGAACTATTGGCAGAAAAATATGAGACGGAATTTTTCAAAGTAGGAGAGCGGGAAATGCCTAATTGGTTCAAGGTTTGTATTCCTCATCCGAATGTGCTTGAATACGCGCTTCACTTTGTGCGTCGTAGCTATGAGATTGCCCTGACCCGGATGAAATGAGGCGGCTCACTATTCTTGGTTTGTCGTAACAGGTATTATCTATTACAATCTGACTGCACCCGCGGGGATGGTGGGGGGTAAGATACCCCTGTTGAAGGGGAATGTACTTCGTGCGATAACGTTCAAGAATGGGCGCTCCATAACGTGGTATATCACGTATAGCGGTTCGCTGTGTAAAACCTCCTCGAAAGAAATTTCAAGAAAGACCCGGTAATCAAAGTAAATTTAGTCATCCAGGTGAATGACCACTACCTTATTGCCATGAGCGCGCAAAAATGTCGCCAACTTTTGGGTAAATACTGTTTTCCCTGACGTATCCACGCCGTTGATCCTTACAATAGGCGCGCGATGTAGTAATAAGTCT
Organism: Anaerolineae bacterium; assembly: GCA_016931185.1. Taxonomy (GTDB): domain Bacteria; phylum Chloroflexota; class Anaerolineae; order B4-G1; family SLSP01; genus JAFGFI01. The sequence goes on along the minus strand of JAFGFI010000042.1, from coordinate 3,917 downwards.
ACTGAAAAAAGTTGGAACTTCACCGCAGAGACACAGAGGTCGCAGAGATTTTAAGTCAGAACTTAAGAAAATCAATCTGTTGGAGTGCAAAAATAGATTTCCTTACACATCGTTTGAAAGTTTCTCCGTGTCCTCTGCGACTCTGCGGTAAATAGGGCTTTTTTCAGGAGAGTCAGTAATAAGCTTCGAATTTGTTGTTCTATGGTCGAAAAAATTATCTCCAGCATACGAGTATCCTATTATCCTATTATTGACTGCTACCCAAATTTTAAAGTATGGCGTACAATAAGCATAATGTAAATTGATAAACTTCTACAGGAGATGCTTATGGAAAGTAAACCCCAGGTTGCTATTTTTATGGATTTTGAAAATGTCGCACTCTCAGCCGAAGATTTATATGGTAAATGTGACTTGAATCTGATTATGAATGTCGCTGAGCAATGGGGACATTCTGTTATCCGGCGTGCCTACTGTGATTGGACCGGCTTTGCTCAATACCAACAGGATTTGATCGAATATTCCTTTGAGCTGACCCAATTGTTCCGTTATAGTTCCCGCCATCGTAAAAACGCTGCCGATATCCAGATGGTAGTCGATGCCCTGGAAACTGCGTTTACACATCCGGAAGTCAATGTGTTTGTGTTGGTTACCGGCGATAGCGATTTTAGTGCAGTTGCCCGTAAGTTGCGTGCTTATGGTAAGCAGGTTATTGGCATCGGGCTGCGCCAGTCCACGAGTGAAGTGTTGGTCAAAGCTTGTGATCACTTTGTGCTTTATGATACCCTTATTGAAGATACTCGCACTTCCGTCTATCGTTTAGAACGCGCGCGCCAACTGCTTTTAGATGTGATGCGAATGTTACTGCCCCAGGTTGAAGGGGATGCGGTCAATGGAAGCCAACTTAAAATGATGATGCTCAAAATGGATCCTACGTTTAACGAAGCCGATATGGGCTATCCGCAATTTCGGAACTTCCTGGAAGCACAATCTGATCTGGTGAAGATAGCTCTTCGTGATCAAGTACTCTGGGTATCACTGAAACCCGCGGCGATGCTGGAACCGGCAGAAGATGAGCTTCTTCAATATCGTTTGGCTTTAAGTACCGCCGGCTTGCGACTCTTAGATCCTCATACGCGTACAGATATTTTACTTGATCTGTATACACTGTTCTCAGAAGCCGCAGGTGTCTATACCCTGGACAAAGCTATTATTCAATTGAAAGTTAACTATGATACTGACAACATTCTACGCTCGCGGGAAGAGGTACAAGAAGTTGCCAGGCTGGTTAAATATGCCGATGTGTGGCTGTCCCCGCCACAATCGTGGCAATTAGATGCTCTCGCGTTGCGCAACGACGTTCAAGCCCAGGAATTTGTTGACCGCAGTGAGAGTGCTTATTTGGTGGTGATGATCCAAAACAACCTGGAACTCCAATCGGCGCCGTTGGCTCAATTGCTCTTTGGCACGCTGGATCAACGCGCGCGTGTAGACCATCTTATTGATCTGGCACAACAGACATATATACAATCCCAGGTATTGGATAAAACACAGTGTGCGGTCGGCGCGGGAATATGTTATCTCAATGAGATCGCCGAACTTGAACAAGTACTCAAAGAGTTAGAGGCCGTGCGACTCGAAGGACCGCTTTCGTTAGAACACGCTGCAGAACTCAACCGCGAAGGATTGCGCGTGCGTATGACCAATTTTGAACAGGCACGCGAGCACTTTATCCAGGCGGCCCGTATTGTGTGTGATCTGATGGCTGCCGGGGAGCGGGGTGCGAGTCGTATGGATCTGGAATGGTATCTCGCCAGTTATTGCGCTGCCACCGCGGGAGTGCATTATTTCCGCGTGGAATATGAGCAAGCTAAAGATTACTATTTGGCCTTCTTTGCGCTGGCTAAGGAGACGGAACCGGTTTGGGAAAAGGTCCAACGCCTGGTAGAACCATTGCTTTCCTTTTACTTTATCCTCGCGGCAGGGGCGCAAGGGGAATTGTTAGAATTTCGGCCCGGCCGCACTCATCCGGCCCGGATGGCGATAGCGCTCTACACCGATCCTAACGAAACTATCCGTGAGCAGTGGCTTGCCCTGGTAGAGAGATTACACCAGGTCAATCCGGCCGTCCTGCGTATTGTTATCCGCCGTCTGGAGACCCTGGAACAGACTTCCCCTCTACCCGGTACGCGTGAAACCCGTTTGGCCCTGGAACGTATTGTGAATCCATAGTTTTTACAATTTACCAATTGGCGATTTGCCAATTTGCTATTTTTTAAAGGGAGGGTATCGAAATGAGCAGAGTTGACGATTTATTAGCCAGTGAATTTGTATGCGCGCGTTGTAAAAATCACGGAGGACACGTAGAACGTCTCGCGATGTCTGGCACAGGTATCTCACGATTATTTGAGGTTCAACCTTATCGCTACGCCTTTGTTTCTTGTCACAACTGCGGTTATACCGAGATCTATAATCTCCGTACCCTGGAAGGCAAAGACGATCTGGGGCTATTTTTGGATATACTTTTTGCTGATTAAGGAGGTTATATGTTTGACTTAGCAAATTCAAAGTTATTCACACCCTGGACAGACCCGACCTCTGGTATAACCAGTTATATTCTTACACAGAAGGTCGCGCCGGTACAGGAGGGATTTTATTTTGTCAATGAAAGTATGACGCGCGATGGACGATATTTATGGTTTTATTGCGCGTTTCCCCCCTCGGGAACGGCGGCGCAGGGGCGAACGTTAGGCGTGGTAGATTTCGTAACCCAGGAAGTGCGTCATTTCCCAGACACGCAATTTAACCACGCTTCACCTTTTGTGGATACTAAGACCGGGGTAGTTTATTGGGGTATGGGGGATGCTGTCTGGCGACGAGGGCCGGAGCTAGGTCATAACGCCGAGCTTGTCAACCGCTTACCGGCAGATTTGGTCAAACTCCGTCACATTGAGCGCATTGCCACACATCTGACATTATCGGCAGATGGGCGGGCATTTTTCGTTGATGCGGCGATTGGACTGCAATTTGTCTTTGGGGCATTGCCGGTGGATGGCAGTGATTTCGAACTGTGGCACACATTTCAGCGCAATTATAACCACGCGCAGTTTAGCCCTACCGACTCTGATCTGATACTCTTTGCTCAAGAGAATCACCCCGATCCGATCACAGGGCTGCTTTTCCGTATTGAGGATCGGTTATGGTTATTGCGTCGAGGCGAATTGCCCCATCCTGTTTTCTCAACGCCTATCCGGCTGACGCATGAATGGTGGGACCCTGATGGGCAACACGTGTGGTGCATCAAGAGTGATACTGGCGTCTGGCGGGTGAATATCGCTACCCAGGCCGTTGAAGAGATCGCGTGGCCGGGTGGACGTTGGCATTCGCACAGCCATACCACAAATCGCTACTTGATCGGGGATGCAAATCCTACCTTCTACCGAGGTTGCCCTTCTACCGTGAATTTCCTGAACCGTGACACGGGCAAGAGCGTGCGGCTAGTAGATAATCCTGAGATGGTGACTTACACGGGTGCAAGGTATCACATTGACCCGCATCCGCGTTTCTGCTGTAATGACCAGGTTGTGGTCTTCACGACAACCGTGCGCGGGGAGATAGATATAGCCTTAGCTTACACCGCCGGTTTGATTGCGCATACGACATAGGTACCTGTCGAACCACCCCCAGGTACGTTCGACGACCCATCGCCGGGGCAATACTTGAAAACCGCAGGGGACGATAACAGACGACGTGCTTTTGAAGGGGTTTACTATATGACGACAACCGATGTACTTTCTAGTGGCGTGGAGTATACTTTTCCGCATTATACTGAGGAATTACCCATTAACGCGGTGCGTTCACCAGCAGTAGGATGAAAATTGCACCCGTGATGCGTAATTCGCAATTCGCAATTCGCAATT
>JAFGFI010000517.1 GCA_016931185.1 Anaerolineae bacterium | reverse complement strand
CCAACCGAAACCTCCTGTTCTGTTCCAGACGAGTGGACTTCCCGGAAGGTTGGGTTCAACAACAACCTTCCGGGAAGCACGCAGTGGATTAACTAACGCCAGTATGCGCGCTGTAACCTCACGCTTCTCGGCGTGGCAGCCCCGTAGCTTCCCGGAAGGAAAATCGAACTTGCGAAACTTTGACGAACACCCAATGGCTACAGTTCCATTGCCTTTTTTCTCATTCAGTGTTAAGCTATAGAATGAAAGACTCAAAGTCGGAGAAAAAAATATGTGCGAAGGTGATAGTCCAAGCACCATACCCTCATACAATACAATGGTAGCTTTAAAATCCACTGGGATTCAATATGATTTAATTGTTAACGCTATTGTAGACATACTCTATGTCGTCGATCAAGATCTCCATATTACACTATATAATGCCGCGTTCAAATCCTGGCTTCAGGAACTCCATATCCCAGAGCCGGTCACCGGCCAGCATCTATTTGAAATTTTTCCCTTTCTGCCAGAAAAGGTTCGGGATGAATACCAAAGTATCTTTACTACAGGCACGACTTTAACAACAGAGAATACTCTCTCTATACTTGGACAAGAGATCATTACCGAAACGCGAAAAATCCCCATCTTTGAAGGAGACAAGGTTATCCAGATCATGAGCCTGGTCCGCAATATCACGCAACGTAAGCGTGCAGAAATTGCACACCAACGTTATGCCGACCGGCTGCGTACCCTGCAGGATCTGGATCGCGCAATTTTGGGCGCGAATTCACCGGAAGCGGTAGCGTTGGCCGCGTTAAGCCGGATTCGACAACTCATCCCTTGCCGGCGCGCCCTGGTATTAGAACATAATTCTGCCGAAGAAGTTAGCATTCTGGCCGCCGAAGCAGGGTTGGACATTGCTCTAAATCTGAATACTACAGCCAGACAAGAAATCTTCAGCACCCGCGCCTTCCGCGCGCACCGGATACAGGGTATTGAAGATCTGGCCACTGTAGTAGAGCGCACTCCTATGCAGCACGCGCTTTATATGGAAGGCGTACAATCCTACTTACTTGTCCCCCTGGTGGCGCAGGGAGAATTGGTAGGGGCTCTTTACCTGGATGCGGACCATTCCTATACCTTCACTACCGACTATGTCGATATTGCCAATGAAGTCAGTTCTTCTCTTGCCGTTGCCATCCGCCAGGCCAGATTATACCAACAAACCGCGCAGGCAGCCCAAATTAGGGCAGTATTATTGGAAGAAATTAACCATCGTGTCAAGAATAATTTATTAAGCGTTATCGGCCTACTACAGGCGGAACAGCGGCAGAATACACAAATCGGGCCTGTGTGTAGTGACACCATTGAACGTCTTACCCGGCGCATTGAGGGACTTGCGGAAGTCAACCGGATGCTCTCCGCCGCCGAATGGGCCCGGCTTCCCCTAAACGAACTCGCAACTCAAATTATCCGGATATCTATGAAAGCCACCTCTCCCAATTTTCCTATTACCATAGATATTCCCAAAGCACAGGTTTGGGTCTCGCCTAAAGAAGCCAGCGCACTGGCTTTAATCATTCACGAGTTAGTCAATAATACCATCAAACACACGCTGGCGGCACAAAAAACTGCGCACATCACCCTATATATCACGCAGCAGCCGGGCGAGACACCTGCCCAGGACTCCCGTATTTGTCTGGAATACCGCGATAATGGGCCGGGGTATCCAGATGATGTATTACAATTACAACATTACAATGTGGGGTTGCATTTGATCCACCGTTTGGTACGTTTCAACTTACGTGGGGCTTTGACCCTCGCCAATGAAGGAGGGGCAGTCACACACATTGAATTTGAAAAGGGAGCTGAAAGCGACACATGAAGGCTGAAAAAGAACAAATCAGAGTCTTGGTCGCGGAAGATGATGCGTTGGGCATCGAGGCTATCCAATGGATGCTCGACCGCATAGGTTATACATTGGTAGGTGAGGCAGCCACCGGACGAGAAGTTGTCGAAATGACCAAAACCCTACACCCCGATGTCATCTTGATGGACATTCGTCTGCCCGAGATGGATGGAATTGAAGCAGCCCGGCAAATCCAGGAACAATGTCCTACCCCGATTGTAGTCTTAACAGCCTATGAAACGCCAGAACTGGTGGCAAAAGCCAGTGCGTGTGGTATTGGCGCCTATCTCATCAAACCCCCTCACGCGCGTGAGTTAGAGCGTGCCATTCTCATCGCGATGGAACGCTTTGCAGATATGCGCGAACTCCGCGCTCTCAATGAAGAGTTAAAAGCTTACGCGCACACAGTTGCCCACGATCTGAAAGCTCCTCTGAGTATTATTATTCCCTCGGCACAACTACTGGCAGATCCTAAAGAATTTGATTTAACAATCCAGGATATTCAACCCCACGCCCAGCGTGTTGTCGAATATGCCTATAAGATGCAAGGGATTATTGAAAGCTTGTTGCTTTTTGCAGAAGCGCGAAATATGGAAATAGAACTAAAACCGCTGGATATGGCAAAGATCGTGGAAGATGCCATCAAGCGATTGGAATGGAACATCCATAATCATCATGCACACATCCAATATCCTGAAGGTTGGCCGATAGCGATAGGATATGCCCCGTGGGTTGAAGGAGTGTGGGCCAATTATCTGAGCAATGCAATCAAATATGGGGGCACCCCACCAGAAATCGAACTGGGATCCCATGTGGAACCTGATGGTATGGTGCGTTTCTGGGTGCGTGACCATGGCCCAGGTATGACTGAGGCCATCCAAAAACGATTATTTACCCCCTTCATTCGTCTTCCCGATGGACGTGTCAAAGGGCATGGTCTGGGACTCTCCATAGCTCGCGGCATCGTTGAACGTCTGGGAGGGCGCGTCAGCGTAGAAAGTACGCCTGGAAAGGGCAGTACATTTAGTTTTACCCTACCCGGGATAACAATGGAAACTTAGCCCTCCCTACACCTTATTTTTTATTGCGGTAATGTTTGATATAACGCAATCCATAAGGGTCGCGCCCGGAGAGAAAATCCATGGCGCGTGTTTCTTCAATCAATAGCGGGGTTTTGGAATTCACCAACGCGGAATCTAATCCCCACGGGATCGCCGCCAACAGATAAGCCAGTTCGATTTGGGTGCGCTCAGGCATACCATGGCCGGCATTACCAACCCCTAACGTCGTTGCAACACCTAACTCCTCGTGGAATCGTCGCAACGTCTCCAATGTCACCAACATAGACCCCGGTTCCACAGAAGCTGCCAGGCAAATTGCATCCATCACAATATCCTCTTTAGGAATACCGTAAGTAGCCGCCGCATCAATAATGACTTGGGCTTCTGCCATACGTCCTTCAACAGTTTTCGGCATTCCATAAATGTCCCCGATCGGCATCCCCACGACCGCAGCACCGTACTCAGCAGCAATAGGCAATAAGGTTACCAGCGCGTGTTTTTCCGCAGTGACTGAGTTGAGCAATGCCTTGTAAGGCTTGAGCGCATCAAGCGCAGCCGCCAATGCCTGGGGATTGCGCGAATCCAAAGAAATAGGACATCCTAGTTCTTCGTGAACGGCTACCGCTACCTTTGGAAGCAAGGCAACCTCATCCAACTCAGGATGGGTAAGCAAAATATCCACCATATCAGTGCCAACTTCGGCGCCAAAACGCGCCATTTTCAATAAACGCTCTATCTTTCCTAGCTTTAATGCGTCGATCACCTTTGAAGAACGATACAACACTTGAAGTTGCGCGTTAATCAGAACAACCGGAAAATCAGGGCCAAAGTTCAATTCACCATTGCGAGACGTGAGCGTTGTCATCTTTTTCTCCCTAATTCCAAAAAAACCAGAACTGACACCTTACTTTCCTAAATCAGCGTACATCCCCTGGCGCTGATTCAATTTGACACGTATCACTTGTTTAGCCATATCGAGCGACTCTGCAACGTAGCGCGCCATATTTCCCTGCTGTCCTTTAGTTTCACTGATATCCCGGTTGCGCCACTCCACGGGCACTTCCTTAATAGAACATCCTAACTTTTCCAGTAAATACAGAAGTTCCACATCATACGCTGTCACTTTCCAACCGGTAGGTTGCGCTTGCTGTTTAAAGAACTGTAAATATGGGAACGCGCGTAACGCGGCTTGCCGTCTACACAACTTAAAACCGCACTGGGTATCACTAATGTTTCGCAATAAGAATAGTTGACGCAGGATACGAAAAACCACACTTCCCACCTTACGCACAATAGAAAATCCTTCGCGCGTCATCCCGCGTGAACCAATCACAACATCAAAGCCCTGTTCATACCAGGGTAGTAATTTTGATAATTCATGCAAGGGAGTGGATTGATCCATATCGGTAAACAAAACAACTTCTCCCCTGGCCCGTTGGATACCGGCCCACACAGCCGCGGGTTTTCCGCCATGGGGTATATCATATAGAAAAAAATGATCTTTATCCGCCACAAAATGCTCCACCAGAGCTTTGCTGTTATCTGTCGCGCCATCATTGACAATCACGACTTCCCAAGCATAAGTTTGCAGACTAAGAAACTGGTTAACTTCATCTAACACCCCCGCCTCCAGGTTCTTGGCTTCATTATAACATGGGATAACTACAGAAATGTAAGGTTTTTGTTCTTCAATTGCCAT
>JAFGFI010000516.1 GCA_016931185.1 Anaerolineae bacterium | reverse complement strand
TACCCATTAACGCGGTGCGTTCACCAGCAGTAGGATGAAAATTGAATCCGCAATTCGTTATTCGTAATTCGCTATTCGCTATTTTCAAGGGAGTAGACCATGTCTACAGTTTCATTGCGCCGGCACACGCTTGATTTCTGGAAGATTGTTTATATTGTGATTTTAGTGTTGACGGTCGTGACGCGTTTTTATGGGTTAGGAACGAGGGCAGTGAGTCACGATGAGACCACACATGCCAAGTTTTCGTGGAATATCTACACTGGACGTGGTTTCCGACATGACCCGATGATGCATGGCCCGTTGCTCTTTGAGGCTTCAGCATTTTTCTATTTTCTCTTTGGCGTTAATGATTTTACTGCTCGTATGTATACCGCGCTGACGGGTGTGGTGTTGGTGATGGTCCCACTGCTTTTCCGCAAATGGCTAGGACGATTTGGGGCATTAGTAGCCTCGGTGATGATTTTGATTTCTCCTTCCATTTCATATTACTCCCGTTATACTCGCCACGATGTTCCCTTGATGTTGATGTCATTGTTGTTTTTATGGACGATTTTAAAATATCTGGATGAAGGTCGGACGCGCTGGTTGTATGGAATGGCGACCTTTTTCCCGCTGATGTATGCCTCAAAAGAAAACGCCTACATTTATACGGCAATCTTCATTGCTCTGTTTACGTTACCCTTCGGATGGTGGGCTTTTGCATCAAATGTCTCTATCTGCAACATATTTCATCTTAAAGGTCACAGGATGTGGGAACGCCCCAGGTTAGTGGGACTCTTAGGGGCAGTGCTGGTGATGGCGTTGCTTTTTGGCGGGATCTTTCTGCTGGCCCTTCGTGGCGCGCCATCCTCGGAGGACGCTCAGACCATCGAAGGAATTCGTGATGCTAGTGTTACTGGCGTTGTTATACCCTGGTGGGGACGTGTGGCGTTGGGAAGCACGTTCGTGCTGGCATTGAGCATGGTGGTTATCCTGTATTATGGTGTGGGCGAGACCCTGATGCGCCAGTCTCGCTGGTTTGATGTCTTGATGGTGGTCGGCACGTTGACATTGCCGTTGGGATCGGCGTTGCTTATCCAGTTTATCGGGGGTGTGGATATAACGGTTTTTTACGACGCATTGATGGCCCCCGACTTCAGTAAAATTTCCGTTCCGATGTTGCTGAGTGCAGTGGTTGTCTTTATCAGCGTGCTTGTGGTCTCCGTGATATTGGGCTTGTGGTGGGATCGAAATCGTTGGCCCACGTTGGCCTTTATACATTACGCGGTCTTCTGCGTGTTTTATAGCACGCTTTTTACCTGGGGGTGGGGAATTGTAACGGGAATGGTCGGGGGATTGGCCTATTGGATGTCTCAACAGAGCGTAGAACGTGGCGGCCAACCCTGGTATTATTATCCGCTGATCGGCGCTTTATATGAATATTTGCCGTTGTTACTATCCGGTATCACCGGTGTCGGCGCGATAGCCTATGCGTTTAAACGGCGAGACAGAATCCAGAATCCAGAATCCGAAATCCAGAGTTCAGAATCGGAAACGGCCCCCGCATCCTTCATTATCCGCTTCTTTCCCCTTTTCCTGTTAATATGGGCCTTGTTGTCCTGGATTGCTTATGTTTATGCAGGAGAGAAGATGCCCTGGTTGTTCACGCATATTGCGCTACCGCATATTCTACTGGCTGCTTGGGGCATAGGGTGTTGGCTGGAAGATATTGTGAATGGGGGGCGTTTAGCTCCGTATGAGTGGCTGATCCCGGCAGCACTGTTACTGTTGTTCAAGGCCTGGAGTGCCTTTAGGAAAGTCTGGTTGGCGTCGGCACAAACGATATCGCAGGTAGATTCGGCAATTCAGGTCTATGGCGCACTCTTGGGTTTGATCGTATTCGGGGGATTATTCTTTTGGGCGACGCGTAAAACAACGCTTGGGCGCGCGCTGCGCTTGATCGCGCTGACCCTGACGGGTGTATTATTTGTCCTTACGATGCGCACGATGTTCATGCTGAATTTTATAAACCCTGAGATGGCGTTGGAATATATAGTCTTCGCGCACGCGACCCCAGATGTTAAAGAGGTATTGGCGCAGATCGATGAGATTTCTTGGCGTGTGACCGGGACCCCTCATGATATTCAGGTTGCGTATGGGAAAGATGGCTCCTGGCCATTCTATTGGTATATGGAGACGCTCTATCCGCATAATTATTATTATGATACCACGCCGGTGCAGGAATCGTTGCTTGCGTGTCCGGTAGTCATCGCTGGCAAGAAGGAATGGGATGCAGTGGAGGCGATACTTGGCGCCGGATATGTATCTTTTGGTTATAAATATCTTTGGTGGCCAATTGAGGATTACAAAGATTTGACTTGGGAACGAGTGCGGAACGCATTGATCGATCCGGAGATGCGTAAGGCACTGTGGGAGATTGCTAAGGATCGTGATTATACACGTTACGCCCAACTGCGTAATCCACAATCTCCTTTTACTTTGCAGACCTGGCCACATCGAGAAGAATTCCGGCTCTATATCCGGCGCGACTTAGGGTACGATATTTGGGCTTATCGCCTCGGCGAAAATGGCGCTGAGCGAATGACGCAGCCTGCATTGCTAGAAATCTCCGACCCTTACGTATTAGGAGAAAGGTCCTTATCTTTATTGACCCGCGCGATATTACCGGGGGCCGCGCCGCGTGGCATTGCAGTGACGCGCGATGGTACTTCTTTATATGTTGCGGATACCGCGCAGCACTATATCTGGCATATTACGTCGGAAGGTGAGGTATTACATTTGTGGGGTGGCTATGGAACCGCGCCAGGAGAATTTAACGAACCCTGGGGCGTAGCTGTAGATCTTGAAGGTTTTGTCTACGTGGCAGATACATGGAATCACCGGGTGCAGAAATTTGATGCGACGGGAAACTTTGTGGCGACTTGGGGGAGCCTGTTCCAATCGCCTGTAGTGGATATTTATGATGGGCAAGGCCAGTTTTATGGCCCACGGGGCATCGCCATTGGGCCAGATGGCAGCATTTATGTGACGGATACGGGCAACAAGCGTGTGCAGGTGTTCGATACTCGCGGCAACCTATTGCACATTATAGCTGGGTGGAGCAAGTCTGGTGGCAGTGATACAGATATACAACGACTGAATGAGCCTGTAGGGATAGACGTCAGCCCGACCGGGGAAATATTTATCGCAGATACGTGGAACCGCCGGGTGCAGGTTCTGACATTAGAAGGATACGATATACGGCAGTGGGAGATCGCCACCTGGGGCAGTGGTCACCCAGGTGAGAAACCCTTTCTCACTTTTGCCGGGGATATCGTGTACGTGGATGACTCTGCTCGCCAGCGCATCCTGGCTTTTACTCATGAGGGGATGTTTTTGTGGGGATTCTCTCTTGCTGAAGTGGGGGCGTCATCCGAAAGTGGCCTTTCCTTTCCGGGTGGGATGAGCATTGTTGGAGATGTATTGTATATCGCTGACACATATACCGGGCAGGTTTTGGGATATCAATTGCCATAAATGATGACGAAAAATTGAGGACGGTTCAGGTTACCTTTACACTTTATGCCCTATCAAGCGTAAAAGTGTAAAGATAAAAAGCAAGGTTTCTGAACCTTGCCCGAAATTGATATTATTAACCCAAGTTGCCACCTTACCTAGACTGGCCCAATCTAGGTTATTATTGTAGGCTGAGCATCATTGAGAACGATGGGTTGGAAGTCTCATCTTCTTGCTCTGCGTGATGTTCCGCGCGTTGTGCCATCTCATTAATAGCGTTGACCAGTCCCGTTTTTCCCTGTGTGTAAGCATCTCGGTTGTTGGGATAGAGCTGTGCCAGCGCCAGCTTAAGTTGTTCATACATTTCGGCGACTTCAGGATGAGCATTGAGATAGGCCTGGAAGCGCATTTTGGTTATCCAAAACTCACCATTATATTCAACCAAGTGTAGATGGTGGGTGATGATTTTCTTATGGTCTTGATTCTCATAGCTTTTGGTAAACATCCGCCAATCTGGCAAATTGACCTGCCCTTCATAGGGTATATATCCCAGGGTCTCTATGCCTTCCGCACACTTCTGAAGATCGGCCAGGTCATGCAAACCTACCATCAGATCGATGATGGGTTTTGCCTGGATGTTTTCAATAGCGGTGCTGCCAAAGTGTTGAATGTCCGCTATACATGGACCCAATGTAGCTTGCAATAACTGTCTTTCTCGCTCAAAGTACAATTTCCACTTTGGCGAATAAGATGAGAGTCTGACTTCACCCTCTACGACTCCCAGGTCAGACATCTTCTCTTGCTTCACATTATGCCTCATTCGCTGGGCAACAGGAGCTAAGTGGCTTGTGTTACAGGCAGTGTAATGTGGAAAGATGTTCCTTTTCCTCGTGTGCTGTTAAACCAGATTTGCCCTTGATGCAATTCCACCAGGAGTTTGCTGACGTACAACGCCAACCCATTGCCGGGAATTTGCCGTGTCTCTTCATCTGAGGCGCGGAAGAATTTCTCGAAAATATGGGGTTGTTCTTCCGGCAGGATACCGATGCCATTATCCTGGGTGATAATGTGAACCTGGCCCCTTTCTACGTGTGCAACGATGTTAATACTCCCGTTTTCAGGTGTGTAGTTGTGTGCATTGCTGATGAGATTGGTCATAACCTGGATTAGACGTTCCTGGTTTCCTTTGATTTTGGGTAGATTGTCCGGAATCGTCACCGTAACCGTTTGTGATTTTTTTTCAATCTGACTGCTGAATGGACGTAAGGCTTCCTGGATAACAGCACCAACTTTTACTACTGCCAATTCCATTTTAAGCCGCTCTCCCTCAATTTTGTTGATGTCAGATAGATCGCTGACCATGCGTGCCATACGCTCTACATTGGCGCGGATCACTCCCATGTAATTAAGTTGCATATCGTTGAGTGGACCCATAATACCTTTGAGGAGTAAATCACTGTAACCTTTGATTGACGTCATTGGCACACGTAGTTCGTGCGTGACCAGGGATACGAATTCCTGCCGGGCCTGTTCTGCCGCCTCTAGCGCGGTTTGAGTTGCTTTCAACTCGACTTCCAAGCGCTGTCGGGTCTGCTGTTCCTGTGCTAATGCTTCCGAAAGTTCTTGAAGTTTATCGTTATCCTGCATAAGATAATATCCTCTTGGCATGGTTCGAGCTGGATTGACACTTTTCCCATCTTTAACCTAGAAGTGTCGATCTGCCAGGCAAGGTTTCTGAACCTTGCCATTCCCTTTAATCATTTTAGATCATTTTAGAGTTTAGGTCAATGTTACTGCTGTGTTATGATGGGCTAGAGCGCGGGTGCTAACAGGAGGACGGCTAAGAAAACCGAACCTCCAAGCAAAACCCCGGCGAAGGTTTGCGCGGGTGTATGTCGTCGCAGTTTAACCCGTGACCAGGCTACTAAGGGAACGCTGATCGCCACCGGCGCGGCTGAGGGGCCGAGTACTTTCAGGACGAGGACAGAGATGGCAGTTGCTGTTGCACTGTGGACGCTAATTTTCCAGCGTAAGGTAATTAAAAAGATACACAGGCTTTGAATTAAAACCGCGCCAGCGATGGTCGTCATCACTGCCGGTGCGCTTCCCAATATCATTGCAAACCAGGCCAGGATACCTCCTGCAATGAGAAGCAAAAAAGGCCGGTGACGTTGTTCCCGAAGTTGAATATCAATATCGGTAATATTGCCTTTGCGCACCTGGATGAGGATATAAGTGAGAGGGAGTACAAGTGTGAATACCAGGTAGACACTGCTCCACATCCATATCGTGGGCAATGCTAAGGTGGTGTTAATAAGAACCAATGCGAGTAATGCCAACATTGGGGGGCTCGCCAACTGTGAAATCCAGTACGCGATATGCTCATCCCATGTTTTTGGCTTAAAAATCGCATCTAATGCACTGTGTTGTTCTTGCGACATTTCTCTCTCCTTTTTGGCTCCTTGCGAGTATCGAATTCTGGTTTGTTATGATTCAGATTAGAAACTCCTTGCAAGGACGGCTGAATAACAACCCTGATATTATATCAAACCTTTATCCCTTCATCATGACACTATAGACCTAATTATAACCGACTGTGCGCGTTTTGCCATAAGAGCAGGTCTATCGCATTTCAGCGGCGCTATCCTTCCGGGAAGTTCCATGTGGTCTGATAAAGCTGTACATTCGTGTCAATCTCACACGTTCACTTAGCTCTACACGTTGCTAACTTCCCGGAAGGTTCAAGTGCAATAGCCCTACCATAAGAGCAGGTCTATCGCATTTGACTTCAATTGTGTTTGCGTCAAACGTCAAACGTCAAACGGGAGCGCATTTTGACGTTTGACGTTTGACGTCTGACGTCTGACGTCCCTACTAACTCAAATGAAACACGTCCAAATGCAATAGCCCCATACTCCGGTGGCTTGACGGTTGGCTTGCTTGACGTAGTATTACGCATAGCGTAGCGTAAAAGTGTAAAGGTAAAAGGCAAGATTCAGGAACCTTGCCAATATTCTCTATAGCTTTCATGCCACATCCACTGCCAAAATATAATACTAAGGGGGATGACGATGAAACGGTGGCGTATTGCAATGGCGCAGTTGAATACAGTTGTAGGCGATATAGAAGGCAATGTATGTAAGATTAAGGAAAGCATCCGGCGCGCTAAAGACGTAGGGACGGATCTGTTGGTGTTCCCTGAACTGACGGTGACAGGATACCCGCCGGAGGATCTATTGCTCAAACCCACATTCTTGCAGGCGAATCACGCGGCAATTGTGAGTCTGGCCCGTGAGACCGAGGGGCTCACGGCTGTAGTGGGCTTTGCCGATGTGGACGAGGACGTGTATAATGCGGCGGCGATTTTGCATAATGGGGCATGGGTGAGTACTTATCGCAAACAATATTTGCCCAATTATGCCGTGTTTGATGAGGATCGTTATTTCCGCCGGGGTGAACAAACGCCTATCTTTAAGCGCGACGGTATCGCTTTTGGAGTGAGTATTTGTGAGGATATCTGGTATCCGGCCGGACCACCGGAACTACAAGCTTTGCAGGGTGGGGCGCGGTTACTTATCAACATCTCTGCATCACCTTACCATGTGGGAAAGGGTGTCACCCGTGAACATCTGTTGTCGACCCGCGCGACGGATAATGCGGCCGTGGTTGTCTTCTGCAACCTCGTAGGAGGACAGGATGAGTTGGTCTTTGATGGTAGTAGTGTGATTATCAATGAGCGTGGAGAAGTGATCGCGCGTGGGGCGCCATTTGCCCCGGATTTTATTGTGGCGGATGTGGATGTCGGCTCTGTCTTCCGCCGGCGGCTTCACGACCCACGCCGGCGCAAGGCAATACAGGAAGTGTTACCTGTTGTAGCGTTATCTTTTATACCTGTGCCCGATAAATTGCCAGTTGAGTCACACATTTTTGCGCCACCGGCGCATCTTGAAGAGATTTATAATGCCCTTGTACTCGGTACGCGGGATTACGTACGCAAGAATGGGTTTGAAAAAGCCGTTATCGGGCTTTCAGGGGGCATTGACTCCACGCTGGTGGCCTGTATTGCTGCCGATGCCCTGGGTGCGGAGAACGTGGTGGGTGTTTTGATGCCCTCGCGTTATACGTCGGATATGAGCAACGAGGATGCTGTCCTGTTAACTCAGAACCTGGGTATTCGCTGCCTGTGTATTCCCATTGAGCCGGTGTTTGAGGCATATCTCGACGTATTAGCAGAATCCTTCGCGGATACACAACCCGGGGTAGCGGAGGAAAATGTCCAGGCCCGCATTCGTGGCAATTATCTAATGGCGCTCTCGAATAAGTTTGGTTGGTTGGTACTTACGACCGGCAACAAGAGCGAGATGAGTATGGGCTATGCCACACTTTACGGCGATATGGCCGGGGGATACGCGGTGATTAAGGACGTACTTAAGACCCTGGTTTACGATCTTTCCTGTTGGCGCAACACACAGGGGGAGTTTCCTGTGATTCCAGAGCGTTGTATCACCCGTCCCCCTTCGGCGGAATTGCGTCCTAATCAGAAGGATACCGATTCATTGCCTCCTTACGAGACGTTGGATGCAATTCTTCGTGCTTATGTGGAGGACGATCAATCCCTGGAGGAGATTGTCGAGGATTTAGACTTGCCCGAGAATTTGGTGCGACGCGTGGTGCGGGCAGTGGATTGCAATGAGTA
The DNA here is from genome assembly GCA_016931185.1 of Anaerolineae bacterium. Classification (GTDB taxonomy): domain Bacteria; phylum Chloroflexota; class Anaerolineae; order B4-G1; family SLSP01; genus JAFGFI01. The sequence goes on along the minus strand of JAFGFI010000516.1, from coordinate 16,881 downwards.
CAAACGCCGCCAGTCGCCTCCCGGCGTGCGTATCACTGACCGTGCGTTTGGCAAAGACCGCCGGCTGCCCATCACACAGCGGTTTACGCAATAATACGGGGAACGGAGATGGGGCCAGTTTTACAATAAACTGGCCCCATCTGAGCCGGTGTTATATATCAGTGTTCCGTTATGTCCGTTAAATCCGTTGAGCTATTTTGACGCATATAAAGGTTATGCTATACTCACGGCATCTCATTATTACGTAAGGAGTAGGATCCGATGTCAGTATTGCCCCCAATTACATATAGTACAAAAGAGAAGGTGACGTTGATTACGTTGGCAGTTCACGTTTTAGAATCGACCCCGGAATGGAAAAGCGCCAGTTACCGGGAGCGATTGCAGTTGCTTATTGATACTCAAGGCGTGCTCACGGCTTTGGTTGGCGAGGATATGGATGCCGCTGTCCAGGAGTTGGAGAAATTGGCTAGCACGAGTGTGGAGAGTGAGTGATTTCTCGCTTTGAAATATAGTTGTGAAAGTGTCTTTCTACGGGCGGCTTATGCTGGGTTGCCCGTTTTTTTTTGTGTTCTGTAGATATTAACCTTCACCGCGCTCGTGGTCTGTGGGCACGGTAAATATGACTGTTGTCCCTTGCCCGACAGTACTCTTTATCCAAATCTGCCCCCCGTTTAATTCGACCAGTTCCTTGCAAAGTGTCAACCCTAAGCCGGTGCCGTGCTCTTGTGCTGTACCGGTGGTTGTGTGATGCACGTCTATTCTAAAGAGTTTTTCCAAATCTTCTGGGGGGATGCCTACCCCAGAATCTGCCACCGATACTTCGACGAAGTTGGAGGAGTTTGCTACTTGTATGTTCTCTGCCGGTGAATTCCCATGCCGGGCAGAAACCGTCACTTTTCCTCCGTTTGGGGTGAACTTGAGTGCATTCGATAGCAGATTACGGATCACCGTACTCAACATATTCATATCTGTATACACATATAGCGTTTCGTCTATGTCGAAATCTGTCCGGATGTCTTTGTTGGACGCAGTTTCGGCTAACGCGCCCGCACTGCGTTTTACGACGGTTTTCAAATTCAAAGCTGTCGGCGTGGGCAACATCCCCCCCCGCTGGACGCGCGCCCACTCTAGGAGATTTTCTAGCAACCCGGCGAAATCTTTAGCTGCCCGGTAGAGGTTATCACTAATTCGTTGAACGTATGTTAGATCCTTGTTAGCGTCTTTCTTGGCGAGCAAATAAGACCAACTCAACAACGGCTGGAACGGCCCACGCAAATCATGCGCTACAATGGAAAAGAATTTATCTTTGCTGGCGTTGAGTTCGGCTAATTGTTGTGCTTTTTCTTCCTCCGCGCGCCGGAGGTGTTTTTCTATTGCGTACAGCCGCGCGTTGCGGATAGCAATGGCAATTTGATCGGCCAGGGTTTGCATTGCCCTTACATCTTCTGATTCAAAGACATCTAGAAACGCGCTTTGGATGTCGAGTACGCCTAGTATCTCTTGATTGCTGCGCAAGGGTAACGCTAACTCCGCCCGCGTATCGGCGAGAACTTCCCAAGGTAGATAATGGACGGATTGCGTGACGTCATTAACCATGTAGGGCGCGCCAGTTTGATAGACCCTGACAAGAATACTGCGGCCAGTATCCAGGGCGACAGAAAAATCCGGCTTGATCTGGGTTTCTCCATGGCTGCTGGCGTTGGCTTGTAAAAGGAGAGCATCGTGTTGCCCATTCAATAACCAGATTCCCACGAAGTAGTAGTTAAACGCTTCTTGGATTGATTTTACGACCGCAGCTAGCAGGGTATCTAGATCGAGGAGCGACGTTACTTGCTGCGCTATCTGACTGCCGATTTCAAGTTGCCGGGCGCGCTTGGATAACACAGCATTTGCATCCCTTAGACTACGACTCAAGTCCTGAATCCTCAAGTGGGTCTGGATGCGTGCTAGAACCTCCTCCTCGTGTAATGGTTTGGTCAGATAATCCACAGCCCCAACGGCAAAACCTTGAACTTTATCGTTAACTTGGGTCATTGAGGTTACGAAAATAACCGGGATTTCGCGAGTTTGCGCATCGGCTTTTAAACGCCGGCACACTTCGTAACCATCTATGCCAGGCATAATAATGTCTAACAGGATGAGGTCCGGCTGCATGGCTATCGCTGTTTTGATGCCATCTTCGCCATCCACACCTATGAGGACCTCAAAATCGTGCGCTTCCAAGATGTTAGTGATGACACTTAGGTTAGTGGAATTGTCATCAATAACTAAAATGGTCTTTTGCTTTGATGTGCGTATATTGAATTCCATTGTGTGTCCGTTTTCCTAGCTCAAGCCTCCTCCGATACCCGATTGAGAAGTATAATTTCGGCGTACAACTGCGCGTTACGAATCGCGACTGCTATTTGATTAGCTAACGCTTGTAGCACTGTGACATCTTCTGGCGTAAACGCGTCGGTTTGAGTATCTTGAATGTCGAGCACGCCAAAATACGTATATTCTGCGTACTGCATCTCGCCAAAGTGCAGGGGTAAGACTAATTCCGCGTGGGTATCGGGAAAGGCTTCCCAGAAGAAGTAATGGGGATCGCGCTGCGCATTGTTGGTCAGGTAAGACGCTTGAGTACGGCAAGCATGCGCGATGATGCTCGGTCTGGCATCCACTGCAATTGTAAAACCTGTTTCGAATTGTCCCGGGCTGCCCTGACTCGCAAATGCCCGCAATACAAGGCCGTCACGCGCTTCATTGATTAACCATACACCGACGCAGTAATAATTAAACTGTGCTTGCGTTAACTGCACCGTCTTTACCAGCAATGTGTCTAAGTCTAGAATTGATGTGACCTGCTGTGCCACTTGGCTGCTAATCTCCAATTGCGCGGCGCGTTTGGCCAATGTTGCGTTCAGCGTCTGTAATTGTAAGCTCTGTAGTCGCAGCGTTAAGTGTGTTCTGATCCGCGCCAGGACTTCTTCCTGGTTAATGGGTTTGGTGATGTAATCCACTGCCCCGGCTGTGAAGCCCTTAACCTTATCCTCGGTACCGGCCAAAGCCGTCATAAAGATCACGGGGATTTTCTGTGTGGCCTCATCTGCTTTCAGACGATGGCAAACCTCGAAGCCATCCATCCCCGGCATCATAATGTCCAACAGGATCAAGTCCGGGTTGACCATTCGCACAACTTGTAGGGCATCTTTGCCATCCATTGCAGTGAAAATGTTGAAATTATAAGTTTCTAAGTAATCGGCGATGACTCCTAGATTGGCAGGATTGTCGTCTACGATGAGGATGGTGCTGTTTGTTAAATTTGTTACGGGGTTGTTCATTTATGCCTCCAAATATTGTTCTATGAGTGCCACAATCTGCCTCTTTTGGAACGCGCGCGCCAATTCCTGTACTTTCTCTGCGAAGGGCAGGTACTGGGCATCTTGAGTACCTATCGCCTCGGCCCAGGCACGAATTTGGCGCATATTGCCTGCCTGTGCCAGTTCGTATCCTTCCGCCAAGTTAGCTTGCGGCGGCGGCACAAACTCAGCCTGGGGTTTGAATGGTGCTTCCGTAGCGCTTCCTGTATCCTCATAGTGCCACTCAACGTGCAGGTATTCCTGCAACAGTTGCATCAACTGTTTGATTTCCACCGGTTTGGGAAGAAAGGCATCACAGCCGGATAGCTTCATCTTGCGTTTGTCTTCGTCAAAGACGCTGGCAGAACATCCGAAGATGATGGTATTTTTGAGGGCCGGTATCTCGCGGATCTGCCGTGTGGCCTCGAACCCCGTTAGTCCCGGCATCACCATATCCATCATAATCAAATCTGGCTGTGTTTTCTGCGCCAGGAGAAGCGCTGCTTCCCCATCCTCCGCCTCGATGAACTCGAAACCCAGCGGCACGAAGATATTGCGTAATATCGCGCGATTGTGTTCTTTGTCGTCCGCTACCAGTACCGAGAGCCGGGGACCGGTGTAACCGGTGATTTCTTGCGTGATAGCCATAAATTCTTGAGTGCGAACTTCAGCCAGGGGTAATGCGACATCGAACCAGAAGGTACTGCCCCGGCCTACTTCGCTTTCCACTTTCAATTCGCTTTCCATTGCCCGCACAATGCGACGTGAGATTGCCAATCCCAGACCCGTGCCTTCGGCTTGTTTCTTGCCTGCTTCGGTCTGTTCGAAAGGTTCAAAAATCTTCTCGAGTTGGTCGGGTGCAATACCCACACCGGTATCGCTGATGGTGAAACGCAACACTTTGACATTTTCCGTGGTGCGTGGTGTTATCATTTCTTTGACTTGAAGGGTTACACTGCCATTGTCGGTGAATTTCACTGCATTGGTTAGCAGGTTGATGAGTACCTGTCGCAATCGCTTCTCATCCGCATACACACTTGTGGGCAATTCTGGCGCCAAATCCAGTGCGAATCCGATGCCTTTGTTCTGCATACGGATGCGGATGATGCCTGCTACACCCTCAAGAAAGTCAGGTAAATTGACGTCGACGGGGAAGAGTTCAAACTTGCGGGCTTCGATTTTGGAGAGGTCAAGAATGTCGTTGATGAGGGTAAGCAGGTGTTCGCCACTCTGCTGGATGATGTTGAGGCCATTGCGCTGTAGTGTTGTAAGCTCCTTGTTTCGTTTGAGAATCTGCGCGTAGCCCAAGATGCCGTTAAGCGGTGTGCGTAACTCGTGGCTCATGCTGCTCAAGAATTCACTCTTAGCCTGACTGGCGATTTCTGCTTTCTCGCGTTGCAGTTCGGCTTCTTGCCGGGCCGCTTCGGCTTCCTGCCGCGCTGTTTCGGCTCCGGCGCGCTGGGCTTCAGCTTCCTCTTTGGCTACTTGCAACTGTTCATTGGCTTGCTGCAAATCGGCGGTGCGTTGCTCCACCAGCCGCGCCAACGTGCGCCGTTGATTTTCCACGGCGCGGACGCGCCAGGCCATGCCGCCCATAACTAACCCTACGATCACTACCCCCAATCCAATGCGGAACACCCATGTCTCCCACCACGGCGGGATAACAGTCACGCGCAACATTGCTTCCTGGTCACTCCATATACCGTCGTTGTTCGAGCCGCGCACCCGCAGGGTGTAAGTCCCTCCAGGTAAGCCCGAATAACGTCCGAAACGGCGCGTCCCGGCGTTGTACCAATCCTGATCATACCCTTCCAGCATATACTGGTATTGGTTTTTCTCCGGCTTGGTGTAGTTGAGCGCAGCATATTCAAATTCAAAGAAGTTGTGTTGCCAATCCAATGTAATCTCCCGGACTTTTTCCGGTGCTGACCCAATTTCCAGTTCTTCACCGCCCTGTTTGAGTGCTGTTAAATAAACGGGGGGTTTGATCGGGTTGTCACGCATTTCACTAGGATCGAAGCTATTCGCTCCCGTGATGGTTGCCAACCACAGCGTGCCATCCCGTGCTTTACACAGCGACGCCTCCTGGAATTCATTGCCGGCTAAACCATCTTCAACGGTGTATACTTTGGCTGCTTTTGTCTGAGGATTGAAGCGGATGTAACCGATTTTCGATCCTAGCCATAGATTTCCTTCATTATCCTCGAGGATATTGGTGATGTTGTTGGTCGGGAAACCGTTTTCCTCCGTATAGCGCTCGAAGGTACCGTCCGGGTTGAGTTTATTCAAGCCGCCACCGTAGGTGCCCACCCAGAATGTGCCGGCCGAATCCTCAAATACATGTACCGCGATGTCACTCCCGAGGCTGGTGGGATCATTGGGATCGTGCCAGTAGTGTTGGACTACTTTTTCTGTTCGCGGGTCAAATTTGTTCACGCCTCCACCGCCTGCCGGTATCCAGATGAAACCATCCTTATCCTGATACATTTGAGCAATGGTATTGGCCCCGATACTGCCCGGATCGTTGGGGTCGTGGTCAAAGATGGTGGTTTGATGCGTGACCTTGTCGAATTTCGCTAGACCCTCTACCCTCTCCCCAGGAAACGATCCACAGCAGTTGTGGATTAGTTTTATCTTCGATTACCGTGATCGGGTTGTGGATCGTTTCGTAGTTTTCTATCACTTCGCCCTTTTCCCGGTCGAACAGCGAGAGGTAATTATCAGAAGATAGCACCCAGAAATTGCCGGCACTATCTTCAAAGGGTCCGCAGACAAATATACCCGGGATACTTTTAGGATCGTCGGGGTTGCTCAGGTAGCGCGTAAATTGGCCGGTGGCGCGGTCATATTTGTTAAGTCCGTTATTGACGGCGAACCATATAGCGCCGGTGCTGTCTTCATACGAGGTGTTGACCAGTTGGTCGCTAATGGTGTGGGGATCGTCCGGGTCGTTGAGGTAAATGTTGAATTTATGACTGTGGGATCATATTTATCCACCATCCCGCCGGTGTGTGTCAGCCAGATGATGCCCGTGGTACTGACGTGGATACCCATCACTGTATCGCTGCTTAGGGTACTGGAGTCCCTGGAGTTATGCCTGTAGGTAGTAGCCGTGCCCTGCATTTTATCGAAGCGGGTTACCGGCCCGCCCTCGGCCCCCAGGCTGATCCAGAGATTGCCGTTCGCATCTTCGTCAATGATACGCACATAATCGTCGGGCAAGCCTTCAGGATCGTCAGGTTTAGCATAGTAATGCGTAAAAGTTCCAGTTGCTTTATCCCATCGGTTCAGTCCCTTACTGGCACCCACCCAGAGAATGCCGTCTCTATCTTCGTGGATCGCCAGCACCGTTCCCTCGCTTAAACTGGCGGGATCATTGGGGTCATGTGCGTATCGGGTGATAGTTCCGCTGTCCGGATCAAGGCGATTCAGCCCGGCGTCGGTGCCGATCCACACAATGCCGCTGGTGTCGGCATACACGGAGAAAATATCGTTGCTATCCAGGCTGTTTGGATCGTCAGGATCGTGTAGATAACGGGTAAAGGTGCTGGTCTTTTTATCCAGCCGGTTCAGTCCGTTGCTGGTACCCACCCAGATAGCGCCGGACGGATCTTCCCCAATCGTCTGCAAAACCTGATTGCCGCCATTACTACTGATACTGGTCGGTTGCGCCGGATCGTGGAGATACGAAGTGAATGTGTGGGTTTCTTTATTGTACTGACTCACCCCGCCCATGGTGCTAATCCATAAGATTCCATCACGATCTTCGTAGAGCGTGTTCACATTGTCATCCAAAATGGAATCTGGCCCGGCATTGTAGCGTTGGATAGCGTAGCCATCGAACTTGAACAGTCCACTCCCTTGGGACCCCAACCAGACAAATCCATCTCGATCCTGAATCACGGGGCCAGGATAGAACAGTGAGCCAGTACTGATGACCCGGTCAAATTTGAAGTCAGGCGCCTGAGCATAAATGGGCCGGACGCCTATTACGATTTGAATTGTCATCAGCAAGAGGACAATACCACTGGCTTTTGTTTTGAGGGTTCTCATTTGGCGCCTCCTGTTGCACTCTTTTTGTAAAACCGGGGACTTTCTAAAATATTTTACATTTCAGAATACCCGGGGCACATAGTAGTCATCCCTCCTACAATAAACACCTCCAGCCTGTTTAGTATTTTATTTTATTTTATTTCATTATATATTACATATTACCTTTATTCAATACGTGGTGAGATGTAGCCGCGACATCCTTGTCGCGTATCTGGGTGCGCGATAAGGATATCGCGGCTACTAATAAATAACATTTGTTGATGAATCAATATGCCTAACATGGCACAGCTTCAATATGATAATTCGGATTCTCCTCATTTGCCTTTACTTTTAAAACGGTCATAATGATAAGGGTATACGTTGAGTTTTATGAGCAAACGGTGACATTGACGGCAGCAAAGCGGCTAAAGCCGCCGAAAAAATACACCCCACACCCACGTTTCTGTCTGGAGCAGGTGACAGAAGACGGTAATCGCTCACAAAACTAAACGGTTACTGAATACTGTTGTTAGAGGTAGAGTGCTTGTGGTAGAGAAAATTTTAGTCGTAGAAGATGAATTGGTCTTGCGCGAGACGTTGACCTATAACTTGAAGAAGCAGGGGTATGAGGTCTGTGCAGCGGCAGATGGAAATACGGCAGTTGATCTTGCCCGGCGGGAACAACCTGACCTGGTGGTGTTGGATATTATGTTACCGGGATTGGATGGGTTTGAGGTATGCCGTGTGCTGCGTAAAGAGATGAATATGCCTATCCTGATGCTGACAGCGCGCGCCGACGAGGTGGATAAAGTGGTGGGCCTGGAAGTGGGGGCAGATGATTATTTGACCAAGCCGTTCAGTATGCGCGAGCTATTGGCGCGTATCAAGGCGCAATTGCGGCGGGTGCGCGTTTTGCGGGAGGAATTCGCGGCAGAAACTCCCTCAATTTCTGATAAGCAGGTGCTGAGGTTTGGCGATTTAGTTCTCGATCTTGATCGCCACGAGGTAAAACTCGAGGGAGAAGTATTGCCGCTCAAGCCGAAAGAATACGAATTATTCGTGTATATGGCGCAACATCGGGGGATGGTCTTGCCACGCGAACAATTACTTGAACGGGTTTGGGATTGGGCATATACTGGCGGCAGCCGTACTGTAGATGTTCATATCCGTTGGCTGCGTGAAAAGATCGAACATGATCCCGCGAACCCCACCCGCATTGTCACCGTTCGTGGCGTCGGCTATCTCTTTGAAGGATAAAGTGAAGGTGGGTGAGCAGGAACACATAATGCAACGTTTTACGCATCACATATCACGTTTCACGTAAATGTTTACTTCTATTCGCTGGCGCATAGTTTTCCCCTATACGTTGATAATCCTGGCGACGACGTTGGGATTGACCTCCTATATCTCGCATCAGGTGCGCAATGCGCGACAGGCGGATTTGGAAACCCGTTTGTTGGCTGAGGCGCGCCTGATGTCCCATGCTATTGTCGATCCACTGGCTGCGGCGGATGTGGCGACCCTGGATGCCCAGGCCAAACAATGGTCGATGGCTTCGGGAGATCGCGTGACGATTGTCGGTATAGAGGGTACCGTATTAGGTGAATCCCATGCCGACCGGGAGACGATGGACAATCATCTCTATCGGGACGAGATATGGCAGGCAGTGCGCAAAGGGCAAGGGATGGCGATACGCTTTAGCCGCACGTTGGATGCGGATTTGATGTATGTGGCAGTTTTAGTGTCGCGGGAAGCGGTTTCAACACGCGCTATAACAGGCGCGGCTACATATTCGGGGGTAGGGCAACCGGTGGGTGTTGTCCGGGTTGCGTTGCCGTTGGATGAGATTGAGGCCAATATCAGTCGTTTGAGCCGCAATATTATGGTTGCGGGCCTGGTCACGGTGTTATTGGCAATCGGGGTGGCCTTTTACATTGCTTCCCGCACAGTGAGGCCGGTGCGGGAATTGATAAAGGTAGTTGAGGATATGGCCGAGGGAAATATGCGTTTGCGTTTTTTGGCAACGACGCGGGATGAGATCGGCCAACTGATGCGCGCTTTTAACCACATGGCCGATCAATTGCGTGAGAAAGTGACCACATTGGCGCGCGAGCGCAGCCGTCTTTCTGCTGTATTGCGCAATATGGCCGACGGGGTCATTATTACCAGTGACCTTGGGGAAGTGATATTGATTAACCATGCCGCGACCAGAATGTTGCGGACGGACGAAGATCACGCCGTAGGTCGCTCCTTTGCCCAGGTTGTGTATAAACATCAATTGATTGAGCTGTGGAACCGGTGCCAACAAACCGGTAAAGAGCAAACAGTAACGGTAGAAACAGGTATGGAAGGACTGTTTTTACAGGCGGTTGCGACCCCTTTGCACGATCCTGTGTCTTCACGCATGCTGATCATTATCCGAGATTTAACCCAAGTCCGGCGACTGGAAACGGTGCGCCGCGATTTTATCAGCAACATTTCTCATGAACTGCGCACGCCATTGGCCTCCCTCGCGCTTGTAGTGGAGACGCTCAAAGATGGCGCGGTCGATGAGCCGGAGATCGCGCGTCATTTCTTGACCCACATGGAAACAGAGTTAAGCGCGTTGACACAGATGGTGGAGGAACTCCTGGAACTTTCGCGGATTGAGTCAGGGCGGGTGCCCCTGGATATTCATGCTGTCCCTGTGGATGCGTTAATGAACCGGCCCTTTGAACGACTATTGCCCCAAGCGGAACGCGCGGGTTTGACTTTGAGCAACAGTATGCCTGATGATTTGCCTCTCGTGTTGGCGGATGGCGTGCGGATTCAGCAGGTCGTCGCTAACTTGTTGCATAATGCGATCAAATTTACGCCTCCCGGCGGGGCAGTTACCGTCTTTGCGAAAGTGGAAGAAATGCAGGCGGGGGAAGGGGCAGAGGTGATCATCGGTGTCACCGATACCGGGGTGGGGATTTCTGCCGGCGATCTGCCCCGCATCTTTGAACGCTTCTACAAAGCCGATCGCGCGCGCTCCGGTGGTGGCACGGGGCTGGGCCTGGCCATTGCTAAACACATCATCCAGGGCCACAATGGCCGCATCTGGGCCGAAAGCATTGAGGGCGTCGGCAGTACGTTCTATTTCTCGCTGCCGGTTGCCAGCAGTGAACTATAAACTTGGTTTTTAGTTTTATACGATCACCATCACTACCGCTATCCCCGTCCCCACAAGAACCGCGAACCCATCTTGCACCTTAAACTGCAACGGATACATCGAAGTGCGCTGTCTTGCCCCTTGCGCCATGCTTCCGGCATAGCCACGCGCCTCCATTGCCAGGGCCAGATTTTCGGCGCGGTGCAGGGCTGTGAGGAAGAGAGGCAAGAGCAGGGGAATGGCCTGTCGCGCGCGGCGTAGCGGGCTTCCGCCCCTCGTTCCCCATTCTGCCCCACGCGCGGCTTGGGATTTAGCGATATATTCGGCTTCTTGGGCCAATAGGGGCAAAAAGCGCAGCGCCACCTGGATGATCAGCACAAAGTCATGAACCGGTAGCCCCAGTTGGGTCAATGGGGAAAGCAGGGATTCTAACCCCTGCACAATCTGGGTAGTTGAGATACAGAAAGAACCGAGGCTGATGCATAGGATGAGCGCGGCAAAGCGTGTGGTGAGCAACAAGCCGTTGAGTAAGCTGGTCTGGGAGACGTGGATTAGCCCCCATTCCCAGAGCATTGTGCCCTCGTTCCGTGGCCCGAAGAACACTTGCAGCAGTGCCAACAACAGAATGAAGGGTAGGGGAGGCAGTAGCCCTTTCAGCGCATAGTCCAGGGGGATGCGCGCCACTATGAGCGCGATCAATAGCGCCATCGCCGCCACGCCTATCCCGGTCAGGTGAGGGGCAACAGTGAGGGCGATCAGCCACAACCCGCCCACGATCAAGCGCGCCCGTGGATCCAGCCGGTGAATGATCGAGCCGGTAGGCAGATATTGCCCGATAGTGATAAAACGTAAAAACTCGAAGTCGTTCATTGTTTAATAAGCGTCTTTGATATACTTTACAAGTTCCTTCTCTGAGACTAGCCCCGTTGGCAATGGCCAACCGTTGGCGCGCAAGGCCTCTGCCACTTGCGTGACTACCGGCGCTTCTAGTCCTAGACTGTGCAGTCGTTCCGCGCGGGTGAAGACTATACCTGTACGGCCCTCCAGTGCTGTGGTTCCCTCTGCCAGTACCGTCACCTGCTCGGTGAGCGCGGCGATAGTATCCATTTGATGCGAAGAGAGAATAAGCGTGATTCCGGTTTGATTGAGGGCATGCAGCCGCGCCAACAAGTCACGGCGTGATCCCGGATCCAGGCCCGCCGTGGGTTCGTCCAGGAGCAGCACGCGCGGCTGCAGGGCCAGGATGGAGGCCAGTGCAACTTTGCGTTTCTCGCCTCCGCTGAGACTGAACGTGTAACGATCCTTGAACGTCTCGAAGTCCAATCCCACCAGGGCCATGGCCCAACGCACGCGCTCCCGTAGCTCATCCCTGGACAGGTCAAGCAAGCGCGGCCCGTAGGCGATTTCGTCACCTACATATTGCTCGAAGATCTGCCGCTCCGGCAGTTGGAAGGCCAGACCCACCGCGCGCCGCACCGCGCGCGCGTCCAGGTGGGGATCCCCCAGATCGAACTCCCCGACGCGCGCGGATCCTTCCTGGGGATGCAGCAGCCCGTTGAGGTGTTGGAGCAAGGTGGACTTCCCGGACCCTGTCGCTCCCAGTAGTCCGTGTGCTGTGCCTTCCGCCAATGTCAGATTAGCCTGTTGGAGCGCGCGGTGGGCCAGGGGAGTGCCGCGCAGGTAAGTGTAACCGAGAGCATGAACGGTGATAAAGGGCAATTTCATCGGCGTAGTGGCAGCAGTTTTTTGGGGCACTGATGGTTTGGGAGGGCGATACGGCAGGGCCAAAAGCGCGTTGATAAGATCTGCTGTGGATAAGAGCGAAGGCGGCAGAGCAGGTAGAATGGACCGGAGTGTTTCCGCTAATTGCACGACGGGCGGGAGGTCCAACCCCAGGTCGCGCAGGGTACCGGCGGCGGCGAAAACGCGCGCGGGAGTATCATCCATCACGATGTGCCCGTGATCCAGGACGACCACGCGCTCTGCATCCAGGGCTTCTTCCATGGCGTGGGTGATGGCAATGATTGTCGCGCCCTCGCGGTGCAGGCGTGCCATTATTGCGCGGACGGCATGCCGTCCGGCAGGGTCGAGCATCGCGGTGGCTTCGTCGAAGACAATACAGTGACCGCCCAATCTGTTCGGCGACTGCATCGCCAGCACACCTGCCAGGACCACCCGTTGCATCTGTCCCGCCGAGAGCAGATGGGGAGGGCGCAAGCGTTGCTCCCACATTCCCACCGTATCCAGGCTTTCTTTGACCCGCGCGCGGATCTCGGCAGGCGGTACTCCCATATTCTCCGCGCCAAAGGCCACATCATTCTCGACCGTTGTCGCAACGATCTGATCCTCGGGACGCTGGAAGACCATCCCCACCGTCTGGCGGATGGCGGCGTGATGGGCCGCGTCGCGCGTGTCCATCCCGGCGATGGTCACGTGCCCATCATCCGGGATAAGCAGCGCATTCAAATGCCGGGCCAGCGTCGTCTTTCCCGATCCGTTGGCCCCGATCAGCGCGACATATTCTCCTTCCTCTACCTGCAGCGATAACCCGCGCAACGCAGGAATCCTCTCGCCATTGGGTAGGGTGTAGGCATAGGTGACGGCGTTGAGTTCAAGCAGGGGTCTCATAGTTTGTGCATTTTTCAGGCTGTATTAAAATAGAATTTACATGGACTGAGTATACCTGTACTATCCAACGATGCAAATGGTGTGTAATTCGTAATTTGTTATGTGTATTTTAATCCTGTTACGTTTTACGCACTGTGTATGATGATCATGTATCACGTTTCGCTTAACGGGGAGGCGACGATATGCGTCTTGTGTTCGACACCTGTATTCCGCGTTTTGAAGTGCGTCAAGGGGAATTGAGCGAGGATATTTTTGCAGCCCGTCTCAAAGATGTCATGGATGGCACTGCCCCCGATGTTTATCAGCACCCTCAAGTTTTCTTTGAGAATACCTTTCCCACCGAGGGACTGCGGGTTTTGTTGAATGAGGTACTGGGCCGTTTGACGGGCGCGCGTCCGTCCAACAGTCCTGTGATTCGCCTGGAGACGGCGTTTGGCGGTGGCAAGACGCACAATTTGATCGCGCTCTATCACGCGGCGCGGGGCGCGGTTCCGCCGGCTCAAATGACCGCGCTCGTTGCTGCCGATCTGCGTCCTGAACCCGGTCAAGTGGACATCGCGGGCGTGGTGGGTTCGGATTTGGTGCCGGAGAGCGGCCTCTATCATCCTGCAGATGATGTGCGCGTCTACACGTTATGGGGCGAACTTGCCTATCAACTAAGGGGACTGGATGGCTATGCTCTGGTCCGCGAGAGTGATCTTCACAAATCCGCGCCGGGTACCGGTCTTTTTGAGGAACTGATCGGCGACCGGCCAACGCTCATGATGTTGGATGAGATCGCGCGCCACATGCGCGCGGCACAGTCTGTGCCCACCGTGACGGGGAAGTCAGATCTGGCGGAGCAGACGGTGGCATTTTTGATGTCGCTGTTTGAGTTTGCGGCCAGCAAGGCGCGGGTGGTCGTTGTATTCACGCTCGCCGGGGTGGGGGATGCGTTTGCTAAAGAGACGGAACATCTGCGCGAGCAGTTGGCCGAAGTGCATAAAGTGTCGGCCCGGCAGGAGCAAGTTATCACGCCTACCGGTGAGACAGAGGTTGCGGCTATCGTGCGCCACCGCTTGTTCGAGCATATTGATGCCACTGCGGCGGCGGAAACGGCGCAGGTGTATGCGGCGGCGTATCAAAAATGGCACGCGCAGAATGTCGCCTTGCCGGCCCGCGCGCTGTCCGCCGGATACGCGCAGGCATTGGCGGCGGCCTATCCCTTTCATCCTGAATTGCTCAATGCGCTGACGTTGCGGATTGCCACCATTCCCAATTTCCAAAAGACGCGCGGCGCGCTGCGGCTGCTGGCGTTGGTTGTGCGCCGGCTGTGGGAACTGCACCCGGCAGATGCCAGCCTCATTGCGCCCTATCATATAGATGTGCAGTCGGCCAAAATTGTGGAGGATTTGACCAGCCGGCTCAACCGGCCCGCGTTTAAACAAGTGATCGAGGCCGATATTGCTTGTTCTAAGGGCGCAGCGCCGGGGCACGCGCACCAGATTGACGAGATGTGGGTGGCGAGCGGGAAGCCTCCCTACGCCCGGCGCGTGGCGTTGACGGCTTTTCTGCACAGTCTGGTTCAGGGAACGGTGTCGGGGATTGACCCGGCAGACCTGTTACTGGCAGTTTTGTCGCCCGGCGATGAACCGCTCCTGGTATATCAGGCGGCGGAGCGGTTGTATGACCGGGGCTGGTTCTTCGAGTGGGACGGGCTGCGCTACCGGTTTAAGCCGGAACCTTCGATTAACAAGATTATCAACGATGAGATGGAAATGATCGGGCGGACGGTTGCCAAGCAGGAATTGGATGCCCGGATCAGGAAGGTGTGGAAAACAGGGACGTTCAAGGTTGTGACCTTTCCCCAGGAAGCCAGCCAGGTTGAGGATGATGCCGACGCTCCCCGGTTGGTGATTTTACATTATGACGCGGCTTCAGTGACGGTGACCGATCCGCAGCCACCGGATATGGCCGTTAAAATCGCAGAACGGGCGGGGACGTTGGAGGGCTACCGCCGCTTCCGCAACAGTGTACTCTTTCTTGTGGCCGACGGGGAGCGGGTGGGGGAGATGGTGCAGACGGCGCAGCGCTATCTGGCGATCCAGCGCATTACGGGTAACGCGCAGCGAATGGCGGAGTTTACGCCTGAACAACAGAAGAAGCTCAAGAAGTTGGGAGAGGCGGCGGAGTTGGACGTGCGGGTGGCGATCACGAAAGTCTATCGGCATTTCTATTTCCCCCAGACCGATGTGGCGCAGCGCGTGGGCAACCTGGCCCATAATTTGCTGCCGGCCCAGGAACAAGGGCAGGTGCCACAGGATCAATCCACGGTGTTATTGCACGTCTTGCGACAGCAACAAAAGGCCCTCACGGGCAATGATCCGATGCTGGCGTCAGCTTACGTGAAGTCGCGGGCCTGGGATACCCACCAGGTGCAGCTGACGACCGATGAATTGCGCCAGGCGTTCGCGCGCCGTCTGAGCTTGCCGTTGCTCTTTGACCTTAACCAGTTGAAGAAAACGATCCTCAACGGCATTCAGACGGGGGTGTGGGTGTATTATGACGCGCGTGCCGAGGTGGGCTATGATGCGGAATCTCCCCCGCCGGCGGTGCAGATCATAGACGAGGTTTATCTCTATCTGCCGGAGGAAGCGGCGCGATTGGGATTTGCCATTAAGGGTAAGGAAAAGTCGCCGGGGGGGGGAGGTGGCACCGGGGGGACAAAACCGGTGGAAACCTGCCCGGTGTGCGGGCAACCGGCGGATCAATGCACGTGTGGCGAGGATGGCGGGTGGACCCCACCGCCCAAGAAGGAACCGCTGTATGGGGAAGGCGTGCCGCACCAGGCGTTCCAGCAGGTGTTGGACCGGTGCGCCGATCAACAGATCGCGCACCTTGCTGCGCTCCGTATCACCCTACAGGGCCAGGGGAAAGCCGGGGCGCAAGACCTGCGCGTGTTGGGCGTGATTATCCCGCAGCTCAATGTGCCCAACCTGCGTGTCCAGTTGACCAATTACGCGGCCAGTTTTGGCGTTGATGAGTATATAACCGCCACAGCAGATTTGAGCTGGGAGCGGTATCGCCAGCTTAAGCAGGCGACCGATGAACTCTCGAAGACGGCAGCTGAGTTTTCGGGGAAAATCACGCTGATATTACCCTTCCCCGACGGGCTGGCGGTCAACGGAGATACCTTCCGCGCGCTGCACGAGGTGATGACGACGGTGGGATTGGGGCCGATCCGGGTGGAAGGGGAAGTAGTTTGAAAGCTTTAAGTTTCCACCAGCCCCGCGCCGAGCAGATCGCGCGGGGGGAGAAGACTGTGGATATTCGTTCCTGGCAGGTGGCGTACCGGGGGCCGTTGGCGGTTCACGCTTCGACAAAACGCCGCGATGACCGCTGCCGCGCGCTGGGGTATGACCCGGAATCCCTGGCGTATGGCGCGGTGATAGGTACGGTGGAATTGTTCGATATTCGCCCGCTGGATGCGCCGGCGTATGACGCGCTCCACGAGCGCCACCGCCTGTCCTCCCCCTTTCCGGGCGATCCTTGTTATGCCTGGTTCTTTGCTTCGCCCCGGCGTTTGGAGTCACCGCTGCCCGTTCGCGGGCGGATGCGGTTGTTTGAGATGGAATTGTGCAAGGGGCAGGAGGTAGGAGGCAGGGAGCAAGAGAGCAAGGGAGTAGGGGAGCAAGGGGGCAGGGGAGCAGGGGAGCAAGGGGCAGGAGGCGGAGAGCAAGAGAGCAGGGGAGCAGGGGAGCAGGGGAG
>JAFGFI010000515.1 GCA_016931185.1 Anaerolineae bacterium | reverse complement strand
GTGTCCGCCGAATTGGGGTTGCTGTACCAGCGCTTGTTCTGGTACGTGTAGCCTGCGACTTCCAGATGGTCGCTCAGGTCGTCGCCGTCGCTGTCCACTGCGAGCGGGCTGGTCCCCAGGCGTAGCACTTCCCAGCCGTCCCACAACTCGTCGCCGTCGCTGTCCTGATCGTCCGGGTCGGTGCCCATCAGCTGTTCCTGGCAGTCGGTCAACAAGTCCTGGTCCGAGTCGGCGGCTTTTTCCTCATCCGTACACCCGTTGTAGGGATCGTCCTCGTCGCCGGCGGGGGCCAGTGTGACGGAGGGCAAAGTGAACATCGGCTGCGGGGCCGGCGCGACTTCACTGCTCCCTAGCGCCGGATTCCCGAACTTGTTTGGGTTTCCCTCAACAAGTTGAGGATTCCGAATACCCGAAAATGTTCTACGATCATGCTTTAGCGGGTCCTGGTTGGGATTCCACTTTGGATCAGACATCTCGGCCTGCGCCTCGGCGACTTGGGTTTGTTCGGCCTGCTGCCGGTCAAGCGCGGCTTGCTTGGCCGTCTGTTCGTCTATGAATGCCGCCGCCTGTACATCGGTGAGCAGCGGCGTGATGAGCATGGAGATCACCATCGTCACGGTCACGGCCCGGTACACTATTTTCGATCTCGGGTTGGTGACGATCGCGAGCAGCAGCCCGGTCAGCGTCAGAATGAGGCCGGATTGTACGCTGGCGGTCTGCCAGTCGCGTGGGGTTTGGGGGAGTTCGAGGGAGGTCGCGAGCGCTTTTGCTGGTCCCCCCGGTGCCTGGGCCAGCGCGAAATTGGAGAAATCGGTCTTTAATTCGGCCTCAACTTGCTCACCGTTGGTCTGGCGAGGATACAGGATGTGGAGCGACAGGCGCAAGGGCAGGCCGTCTGCGGCAAGCCACACGTTACCTTCGCCCGTCGCGTTGTGGTATATGTTCGATACGTCGAGTGTGATCCCGGCGGGTAACTCGCCCTTGCGTACCAGTTCCTTTTCTAATTGGTCGCGGACGTGCCGTGCCAGGCTAGGACCATCGAGCGTAAACGCATATTGGGTGGCGACGACGCTGTACGTCGAGTCTGGCAGATGGACCGACGCTCCTACCTCGACCACGTCCTTGACGCCGGCCAGGTAGGCCATCAGGTCACTGCCGGGCGCGAAGGCTCCGGCGAAGTCGGACATTTCCTGCCACTCACCCCCGCTTACGCGCCCGTATGTTTTTTCGCCGTCCATGCGGATTTCGATGGCATCCTGCCCGTTTAGCGCGTTGCCGCCGCCATCCCACAGGGTCATGAGGAATTGCCGCGTGCGGGTGTCGGTCTGCCCCTCGATGAACACGTTGTCCGTACGGCTGCTCCGCCCCACGTTGGCGAGGGTGGGCGCGGGGTAGGTGGTCTGGACAATTTCTGTGCGGAAGTGGTAGACCCCGGACTGCGCGGCGCGTGCCCAGGCGTCTTGCACGGCCTGCATGGGATCGGGAGCGTCGGAAGCTTTGGCTGCCGACACTCCGCCGGCGATCAGGATGAGCAAGATGCCTACAATAATAATAAAGGTACGGGTGGATAAATACCGAGAGTGTTTCATGGGTGCCTCCAAAGATAGCAGGATTAACGGAATGTTAGGATTAGGAATCTGTTACATCGGTTGGCCAATTTTCAACATCAGGGTTGATGGGATGGGCGTTAGGGATGGGGGACGCCGACTACTAAAAATTCCACCAGCGCGGCCAGATTGGGAAACAGTTGACGCTGGTTGGTAACACAACTTTCCAGCACAGCAACCATCACCAGTTGATCATTGCATTTTACCAACAATTATATTGTAAGGCAAAACGCCAAATTTGGCAATGGTTACCGGGTGCACGTATCACCCGCGCGCGGAACATGGGACTGTTGCTCACCGGCTTATGTGAAGGGCCGGGAATTCATTTAAGTACCCCCAGTCGTCCACACAGCAGACGGCTGCTTTCAGCAAGAAACTGGGGATGTTTCTTAGCAATGGGTACATCAAATATTAGACGTCAAACGTCAAAACACACTCCTGTTTGACGTTTGACGTTTGATGCAAGTAGCTATAGCGCGTTATGGATAGCGCGGCTGCTAAATACCAGCTTCCAGGGATACCGTAAACCGCCGCACCCCGCCCCCCGGCACCAACAACATGCCTGACGGAGTGGAGGTCGCGGTTGCGCTCTCAACGTTTGCAATGCTGTCTATGCCTCGGAGCAGCACGGACCATGGTTTATCCGCGCCCTGGGTTTCGACGTAAATGGTATCGCCAATACGGCGGACGGTGATTTGCACCGCCACGTCACCCGCGAGGGTGGGCACAGCAGCGGTGGCGGTCGCGCCATCAGCCAGTTCGAAGACGTGGAAGGTGACGTCGTCGGCGTAGTCATAATCGGGACGCTGGTCGTTCGCGCCCACTGGGAGGACGGTGTTGGGAGGCACCATCAGTGGCAAACTGAGATAGCCATGTATCTCACGCACCCACCGCCCGCCTGTGACCACCTCGCCACTGAGGAAATTTGTCCACCGTCCTGGCTGGCCGTTGACAGGGGGTAAATAGTAGTCCACCCCCCCATTGGCACTGAGAACTGGAGCTACCAGCAGGGTGTCGCCGAGCATATACTGCCGGTCGAGTGTATCACAGCCGGGGTCGTCGGGGAATTCAAGGGGCATGGCGCGCATCACGGGCACGCCACGCGCGTGGGCCTCCATCGCGGCGGCGAAAAGATAAGGCATCAAGTGGCATTTGAGCTGCGTAAAGAAACGCAGCACGTCGGTAGCGGTAGGGCCTTCGCTGCCCGCTTCGTCAAACAGCCAGGGCACGCGGTAGGAATTGCTGCCGTGCAGACGGCTGTGAGAAGAAAGCAGGCCAAAAGCGCACCAACGTTTGTACACGTCCGCCGAGGCGGTTTGTTCAAAGCCACCGATGTCGTGGCTCCAGAAACCGAAACCCGACAGGCACAGCGAAAGCCCGCCGCGCAAGCTCTCGGCCATGGACTCGAAAGTGGCAGTGTTATCGCCCCCCCAGTGAACGGGAAACTGCTGCCCGCCTGCCGTGGCAGAACGCGCGAAGACGGTAGCTTCGCCTACGCCCAACTCCTCTTCCAATACCTCGAACACCGCCTGGTTATACAAATAGGCATAATAGTTATGCATCTTGATCGGGTCCGAACCATCAAAGTAGACCACATCCGTCGGAATGCGCTCGCCAAAATCGGTCTTGAAGCAATCCACACCCATCGCAACCAGCGCGCGCAGTTTGCCGGCATACCAGCAGCGTGCGTCCGGGTTGGTAAAGTCCACAAGACCCATCCCCGATTGCCATTTGTCCCATTGCCACACACTACCATCAGCCCGTTTGAGCAAATAGCCGTGTTCCATCCCCTCATCGAAGAGCGCGGAGCGCTGCGCAATGTAGGGATTGATCCACACGCAAATTTTCAGGCCACGGGACTTGAGGCGTTTGAGCATCCCGGCAGGGTCGGGGAAGACGTCACTATCCCATTCAAAGTTACACCAGTGGAATGCTTTCATCCAGAAGCAATCGAAGTGGAAAACGTGAAGGGGAACATTCCGGTCGGCCATGCCCTGGATAAAGCCGGTGATGGTCTCCTCGTCATAGTCGGTGGTGAATGACGTGGTCAGCCAAAGGCCGAACGACCATGCCGGGGGCAGCGCGGGCCGTCCGGTAAGCGCAGTATAGCGTTCCAACACTTCTTTAGGTGACGGGCCGTAAATGACAAAATAATCTAATACCTCGCCCGGCACGCTGAACTGCACCCGCTCCACTTTTTCCGAGGCAATCTCAAAAGAAACCTTTTCGGGATGATTGACGAAGACGCCGTAGCCGCGATTGGTGAGATAGAAGGGAATATTCTTATACGCCTGTTCGCTGCTCGTGCCGCCGTCGGCGTTCCACATATCTACCACCTGCCCGTTCTTGACAAAGGCCGAAAATCGCTCGCCCAGGCCATAGACGCACTCCCCGACGCCCAACGCGAGTTGCTCGTGGATGAAGCGTCCGTCGGGTGTATCCACAAAGCCCAACGCGCGCCACCCACTCGAGGTGATTTCCCGGTCGCCATCCAGGAAGGATAGCTTCCAATTCCCCGCCTTCTCCACGCGCGCGGTCAGGCGACCACTGGTCAACGTAGCTGCCTCAGCGCCGTCCGTCACCGTCACAGAGGGAACGGGCTGCGCTTTAAGCGCGAGCGCCGGGCCGGCCACTTTCCCCCCCTTATGGTGGTGAGCCTGCACGTGTATGACGTTTTCCATTGGAGATGAAAGGCGAACTGTCAGCGAGGGCTGATCGAGCGTATCGCCCCGGTGCTGCACACGTCGCGTCGGCGCGTAAACGGTGAGCGAATCCTCCCCAACCTCCGCCTCATAGACGTGAACCGCATAATGCGGCGTCATGCCAGGTCGAATTTGCCAATACCCATCAGTGAATTTCATATAAAACCTCCTTGAAAATAGCGAATTACGAATTACGGATTCAATTTTTATCTAATCGCTGGTGAATGGCCGGCCACTCATGAGTCATTCCCCTAAAAAATCGCAAATTTATAAAATGTTCCCTTACGCCGGCATTTTGTAGCATAACATCAAAAATATTAAAATACAAAATAAAGAGCGACTTCATATTGCGTTTCGCACCTACCAGGGCCACGTTTCTCCCAGGTAATCCACCAGCTCCAGCCGATCCTCATCCGCCCGCGCCTCGATGAAGAAGGGGAGCGCGCAAGCGGCGGCTTCCTCCGGTTCCAGGTCGGCCTCGGTGTTTTTCTTCCCGCTCATATACGAGCGCACCCAGCCAGGATGGTACACACGGAAGGTATACCCTTCGGGGCGCAGATGGTTGAACATGATTTTAATCCCCATGTTCAACGCGGCTTTGGACATACAGTAGCCATACCAAGCCGCGCGTTGGCTCCGCGCGATGCTGCCGGCCTCGGAAGAGACGAAACACAAACGCTTGAGCTGGCTCCGGTCCAGTAACGGCAGGAACGCCTCCACCACGCGCAGTGGCCCCAGGCTGTTGATATCGTATATACGGTGCATCTCGGTGTAGTCCTGCGATTCGCGGATAGAATACCGGTTGGAAGGAGACGTTACCCCGGCATTGTTGATAAGCAGGTCAACGTGATCCACCTGCGACGTGACGGACTGCGCCGCTGCCCGCGCCGAATCTATTGCACCGACATCCAACGGGACGATGCGCAGTGCTTCAGGATAAGTGCGCGCCAAATCGCCCAACTCCGGCCACCCGGGCATATACTGGCCGGCAAACACACGCCAACCCCGTTCCAATAAACCGGTGCACAGAGCCAATCCCAGCCCCCGGTCAGCCCCGGTCACAAAAGCAATAGCGTACATAGTTTAGCTCCCTTGAAAATCGAAAATTGATAAATCGCAAATTGGCAAATTGTGAAAACCCTTGAAAACTTGGTTTCGTCTTAAATTTTCCATCCAACTGCTGGTGAACCGACGGTTAATGAGTAGTTCCTCTGAAAATCGCAAATTGGTAAATTTAAAATCGAAAAATTATCCTTTTTCTGTCAATCGCTGGTGAACGCGCAGCGTTAATGAGAAACTTCCTGCACTAACCACCGCAATGCATTGCGCAGCAGAGCTTGAAATGACGGGTGAAGCCACACATCCACGTTATGGCCGGGGGTGAGCATACAGACACGGCCTTTGCCCTCCACGCGCGTCCAGCCGCCGGGCTGCGTTCCGTGCTCCGAAGTAGTGGTGAGAAAGACATCAGCCTCCACGTCGTCCTGCGCCATAAAATAATGTTCATCCTGCAATGTAAAGGGACTAACCCCCTGGGTCAAGAGATGTCCGGCTACAGGAGTCACCGTCACCGGGCATTGAGATGGATGGGAGGTGAAGACACCTCCCATCAATGCGCGCAAACCGGGAGTCTCCGCATAACCCGCCGCGCCCGAATGGATGACCAACAGCCCGCCACCCTGATGCACGTAATCCACAAGGGCGGACTCTACCTCTGGCGTGACCCAGGGAGTCTGATCGGCGGCGGAGAAATTGTTGGATTTGGTCAATATCACCACAGGGTACGCCGCCATACGTTCCACATTCCACTCACGGGCATCCTCAATCCAGTCCAACGCAACCCCCTCTGTCTCCAAAGGGGCCAATCCCTGGCGCGGCGTCGGCGCGGGATGCCAACGATCATCGCATAATACTAAAACTTGCATAAAATCCTCCTTCTTCTAGTGCGTTTCCGTCACATAGATATTCCGCTCCGCGTAGCCATCCAATAGCGTAGTATAGCACCCTTCCGTCCGCCCAACATACTCCGGGGGACAGATGCCCTTTTGGGTAAACTGCCTATCCAACACCATCCGGGCGACGAGCGTACACGTGTAGCCGGTGGTGCGGGCCATGGAAGTCGTTTGGGTCGCGTGGTCATAGCGATCCAGCAGGTCATAAGTGTAACGGCGCGACTTCCCGGCTTTTTCGCCCTCAACCACCACGCGCATCACCGTGAAATCCTCCTCGCCGGGCTGCAACTGCCATTGTTTGAAGATCAACTTGGCGGTCAGGTCAATGGGGCGGATCGCATTCCCACCGACCTCAACCAGGTGAGTATCAAAGAAGCCGCTGTCCCTGAACACGCGCATCAAGTTAACGTGCCCAGGATAGCGTAGTGTCTTCTCTTTCATAAAAGGTGCGCATAATGTGCGTTGTAAGGAGCGCAGGCCATCGGTATTGAAGGCTTCCAGCGTACCCACACCGGGGAAGTCCAGCAGTTCCACATCGGAAAGGGCGGGACGCACCACGTTTTGCCCGTACTCTACAAAGCGCGCCGGGCGTGTGTACTCCTCCAATACATCCACAGGAGAAAAAACGGCTTTGTATTCATAAGGCCACTGGCGCACGTGGGGAAGTCCGCCCACGTAACACTCGTAGCGTTCCACGTGGTCAAGCAGTGTGTCCGCATACCCGGCCTGGATGTTGCACAACCCCGGCGCAACGCCACAATCCACCACGGCGGTAACGCCCTGGGATTGCGCCAATTCGTCCAGCAAAAAAGCATCTTCCGGGAAGAAGGAAATATCCACTACATTCTTGCTCGCCTGGATAATCTTCTTGAGCGTGGCAAACCCCATAAATCCCGGCACTGCGCAGATGACCAGATCACTATCGGCAATTAACGGCGTCAGATCGTGCATACTCTGCAGATCGGCCTGCACCGTGGTGATCGGATGCGGATACCCAGTCGAGCCTTCCGTCGCCAATTTATCTAAAGCGGCCTGATTGAAATCCACCGCCGTCACCGCGAAACGCGCCTCGCGCGCCAAATCCTTCACAATCGCACTGCCCACCAACCCCGCGCCTAAAACGGTAATATGGGTCATATTACGGAACCTCCTTATTGAGTTGAATGTCAAATGTGAAACGTAATGCGCTCATTATACGGCTAAAGACTATAAAATCGAAATGACAGATGCAGGCCCCGTAAACAGGGCTTCGGAAGCTCGCTTGAGCGGGCGCGGTGTTGTAGCACGGGCGTTGACACCTGAGCGGGCGCCGCCGATAAGATTACCGGAATAGTTTTTTAATGTTTATTTTTATTTGTGCATTTTCCAAGAATGGAGTTTGTTGTAACATAAACTCAAAGAGACGTTAAAACGGTAGAATAGTCTTGACTCTTAAATGCGATAGCCCTGGTAAAAGTGAGTAAGGAGGAGGATAAAGATATGTCAATTCAGGAATTATTCGAACTGAAGTTATGGGATGTTTCGTTAATGACGTGGCTGTGGGCGTTAGGACTGGCTGCCGGAGTATGGTTCGGGCTGAAGTTGCTGCGCCAGGTCATTTCGCATCACCTGGAACATCGTTTTGCAGAGACCCACACATTGTTAGATGATTTTGTTTATCGCATCAGCAAACGTACCTGGACATATCTGCGCCTCGCGGCAGGACTTTACCTCTTATCGCTCTTTCTCAAACCCGGTTCCGCCGAGGTGCGGATTTTCTTGCACGTCGGAAGTTTGCTGTTGATCATCATACAAATTGCACTCTGGGGAACAGACGTCATCAATCTGTGGGCCAGCCAATACACCAGGTTGCACGTCGAGGATCCCAGCGCGGCGACCAAAGTTAACGCGATCAGTATGTTAGCAAAAGTGGGATTATGGGCATTGTTGCTTCTGATGGCCCTGGATAATGTGCCCGGCGTTCAGATTAACACACTACTCGCCAGTCTGGGTGTGGGAAGTGTGGCGGTAGCGTTAGCTGTGCAAAACATCCTGGGCGACCTGTTCGCCTCGCTGTCCATCGTTTTTGATAAGCCGTTTGAGATTGGGGATTACATTAACGTCGGGGACTACAACGGCACTGTAGAATACATCGGCCTCAAGAGCACACGGCTGCGCAGTTTGACGGGAGAGCAATTGGTGTTCGCCAACTCCGATCTGTTGGCCAGCCGTATCCGCAATTACAAGCGGATGAACCGGCGGCGGGCTATGTTTACAGTGGGAGTATCGCCAGAGACACCTTACGAACTATTAGTGCAGCTTCCGGGCATCCTGCAAGCCATCATCACTGCACAGCCGGACACCAGCTTTGACCGCGCACACTTCAGGGCCTACGGAGCCTTTACCCTGGATTTTGAAGTGGTTTACTATATGACGACGACCGATTACCAGGTATTTATGAACACACAGCAAGCCATTAACCTGGAGATATACCGGCAATTCAATGACCTGGGCATTGTACTGCCCTATCCAACACAGACGGTATTAGTGAAGCAAGCGCAATAAAATGCACCTGCTTGAAACAGCCAGAACGCGCTGCCGCCAGGATGATTGCCCACGGGGGGATGTTTTCCCACAGTTCGCCTGACATAGAAGCACCTCCTAAAACAGCAATTTCCGGAGGTGAATTATGAAGTGCCGGTAGCGTCTTAGTAGTGGACACCAACGTATCTCTCCACCGCCATCTCTGGAGATAGCAATTGGCTATGGCGTGGCAAGGAGCAACGGCCACCGCGCGGCACCGGGGTAGCTGCCGGGAATTAACAGGCGGAGATCGACAAATAATACTGCCCATGCCCGAAGTTGTGTTCGATGTGGTATCACTTCCCGCATCGTGCGCGGGAAGTGATGCTTTATCTAGTGTTCTTTCAAGATTAGTTGGCGGGTATTTGCTCTATACATGTAGCCCGTTTTTACCCGTCATTCAATGCTTGAAAAAGCACTAGATCCTACAGCTTTCCATCTAACCAGGTGATGAGGTCAGCCTGTACTTCATCGCGATTAGTTTCGTTGAGGATTTCATGGCGGGCGCCAGGGTATAGGCGGTAGCTAATATCTTCAATAACCAGATCATTTTGGTAGCGATTTACCAGGGTTATCACGCCATTGTTTGCCCCGACCGGGTCCATTTCTCCGGAGATGATGTAGATGGGCAGGTTTTTGGGGATACGCGCCTCATTGTCAAATAGGTGGACCGTACCTTTTACAAACTCGTATGTCATCCCGTTGGTGAAGGCAAAGCCACACCAGGGATCGTCAATGTATTTCTGTACCTCAGTTTCATCCCGGCTTAGCCAATCGAAGGGTGTCTTGACGGGTTCGAAGGGCTCGTTTACTGATGCGAAGAGTCCCGCGAAGATCGCGGAGGGTTGGGAGCCGGCTTCCCCTTGAGCCACTTGCTCAGCTATTGGCAGTACAGAGGCTTCCACCAACGCTAAGCCCGTCGATCCGCATAAGATTGCACCCGCGAGACCCTCGCCCCAGTTTTGGATATACTGCTGGGCCATAAATGACCCCATACTGTGCCCAAACAAAAAGACGGGCAACCCAGGATGCTTTTCCTTAATAATGCCAGTCAGTTGTTTGGCATCTTTGACCATTCCGTTCCAGCCGTCTGGCCCGCAAATCCCCGCCTTATCCAGCGTCCCCGCCGTTTTTCCATGACCCCGGTGGTCGTCGGCATAGACGATATAGCCGTGCTGATTGAGAACGCGCGCTACCCTTTCATAGCGCAGGGCATGTTCTGCTGCTCCATGCTCTATTTGCACAACCGCTTTTACCGTCACCCCGGTGGGTGGCCCCCAGCAGTATACGAAAATTTCGTATCCCTCTGGGTCTGTGAACCTAAATGTGGTATCTTGGTATTCTGATTGCATGATTGCCTCCTTGAAAATCGCAAAATAAGATTAAGAACCATCATCCTTTCCTAACTCACGAATTGCATCCACAGGATTGAGATCTTGCACAGCGGCTATGACACGCGTAGCGAGGGCGTCTGCCAGAGCAAGCCGGTCCGGCCGGTCGACGAATCTTGGCCCCACAAGCATCACTGCGCTCACCATCGACCTTGTTACACATGCCCGGTAGTCGAGCTTGAAACGATCAAACCCGTACGCAGTCTGTACTCGTCCTGGAAGCAAATTGAAGTAACCCTGTAACAACCGTTCCTCGTTCGCCTGTCGTTGCTTGACCGTCAGGCTTTTAACTAAGAAAAACGACACATCGTTCGCTGCCAAACCTCGACCCGCAAGTTGCCAGTCAATCAATATGGGTCTGCGCTTCCCATCCTCGCTGAAAAGCAGATTTTCTGTATGCACGTCCCCGTGAAAGAGCGTGGCCGGCTCAGAAAGACGGTGCGCCGACACTGTCCCGGCATTGTGCCACATCCACTCGAAGTCGGCCGCCACATCGTTGAGAATCTCCTGATACCTGCTCTTAAACGCATCCCAGCACTGTTCCATGTTTATGTTTATCGCTGCGGCGAATTGCTCCGGCTGTAGTGCTGGTAACCGGGGATCGCCCCAAAAGCGGCCATGAATTTCGGCGAGTATTGAGAGTACATCTTGCGCTTGTGGCAAAGTGCAGCCATCCATTTGTGATCCTGTCCGTGCCGGAGATAGGTCTTCCATCACCAGGGTTCCGTGCTCGAAGGCTCCGAACAACCGTGGTACAGAAAGCGTTTCTGCTTCTGCCAAAAGCCGGTAGATCTGTGCCTCCCAATCAGAGCTCTGTGCCTGGAACTTTACGATAATTGAAGAGGCTCCACATCCGGGTGTTGTGTATCTGAGTCTCACCCGAGTGAGCCGCCCGAGCAAGCTTGGCCCGCCACAGTCCGGCTCAACCTCGACAGACATCAGTTCACAGCCGGAATGTACCCATGGGAGTGCGTTCTTCAACCAATCGATAGTAATGCTCGGCGTAGACTTCATTGTTTTCTTCCCTCTATCTGAATGTTCACGGAATGACAATGTGACTAACGAAAGATAACGTCTAAAATAGTTTCTCCCGTTAGGCGTACAGTCTGCCCGTCAACGCGTTCGACACCGGGCTGCGATATAGCTCTGTCGGCGTCATCGGTGTGGAAGAAGCGCTTTTCCAGGACATAGGGGCCTTTCCAAACTAAGGGTGTGAGAGGGTGCTCAATGTGCTGTTCAACGGCGCGCTGCGCACCCGCGCAGATGCGACGGCGCGATTCCACAGCGGAAAGTGATATGGCGGAGTTCCGGCTCAGCCCTTGTTGGACGGCCACCGTCGTGATGCCGGGGATCAAGGCTTCAACTTCCCGGCACGCGGCATCGTCACCACTCAAGAAAATTAAAGGTAATCCCAACCCGCCGCAGTACAAGGCGAACTGGGCGATTTCACCGATAAATTCACCGTTGAGTTTGTAATAATCAATTGTGAGACTACTTTGCGTGTGCGCCAGATTGCCGGTTGCGAGGCCCGCC
Organism: Anaerolineae bacterium; assembly: GCA_016931185.1. Classification (GTDB taxonomy): domain Bacteria; phylum Chloroflexota; class Anaerolineae; order B4-G1; family SLSP01; genus JAFGFI01. Next base: position 6,180 of record JAFGFI010000515.1, on the reverse strand, counting down.
ATTGCGTGTTGTCCGATCATCATTGCGGCGTCATATCCGGCAATGATGGGATCGCGCACAGAAGCCGGTGCCAAGGGTCGCCCGTGCAGCAACCTGGCCGCTTGATGGAGTTCCTCGAAGCAAATCCCGCCGGGACCGTGCCCGTCGATAACTAATACTTCTTCAACCCCTGCCGCCAGCACCCCATTTACTGCCGCGTTAACCTCGGCCGTGAGCAGTTTTTTTGCCGCTTCGTAATATTTGGCGTTACTATACGAATCCGCCTCGAAAGAAACAACCCCTGCCACACCTTCTAAATCCGTCATTATGACTACTTTCATTATCACGACCCTCCTGAACTTCAAATTATTCTTATCGTCTCACGTTTCACGCATTACGCTCTCTACCTTCTTAAATATGGTTACTGCGTCTTCTATATCCTGTTCTTCCCATCCTTCATGAATACCTAGATTGAAGCACGTATCCATTATAGCCTGAGCATTGGAACATGGGAAGGTGTGATGCGTGTCACCTTTATAGTCGGGGCTGGTCCAGGGATAACCACTATTGCCAAACACACGCCGGTGGGTGAACCAATCCATGGTGTGGGGCAGTGCGGCCCGGTAATCGGTTGTAACCGGCAATCCCTCGGCGCGCAAGGCATCGCAGAAAGTGCCTTTATCGTATGAGGTGTACTGGGGGTGAAAACACATCCGCAGGAACCAGTAGCTCGGTTCTGCCCCAGGTACCGGGGCCGGAATGGTCACAGTTTGTAAACCGGCAATGCCCTCGTTCAGTTTTGCTACAATCTGTCGCCGCCGGTCAATAATATCTGGCAGTTTCTTGAGTTGTACGCGCCCAATAGCCGCCGCCAGGTCATTCAGGTTAAAATTAAGGGAAGCCATCACGTTGGTTGCACCTGGAGGCAAAAAGAAAGGTTTACCCCGGTCAGACGCCCGCCGGATGATCTGGTAGCGCATTTCATCCTGGGTATAGACGAGACCCCCCTGCCCGCCGGAGCTGTGGTGTTTGCCGGACATCGTTGAAAAGACAGCTATATCGCCAAACGTTCCCACGAGCTTGTCGTCTAATCGCGCACCATGTGATTGTGAACAATCCTCGATAACGGGAATTCCATATTGACGCGCAACTTTCATAATATTTATCATATCCGCCGGCTCACCTGCAATGTGTGGCACGATGATGGCGCGCGTCAATGGTGTGATCAGAGCTTCGATCTGCTCTGGCCCGACGTTGTAGCTATTGGGAGTCGTATCTGCTACCATTGGGATCAGGTTAAGTAAGGGTATGGGCATCATTCCCCCTGGATCGGTCACAGCGCCGACAATGACTTCGGTGAATGGCTCAAGATCAAGGGCATGGAGTGCGACGTAAATGCCCGTCGTCCCGGAATTGACTGCGTCTACGTAACCTCCACCCATAAAGGCGGCGAATTCCTCACAATAGGCGATCTCTTCCGCGCCATTGTAGCCCGGCGCGATGCCACTCTCAATGGCGGCATCGAATAAGGCAGCTACTGCTGCTTTTTCCTCTGCGCCAATATGCCCTCGGTTTGGAAAAGGTGCTGTCCGTATGGGTGTGCCGCCGTGGAGCGCGAGGCTGTGAGTTGTTGTCTGTTGTCTCATGCTCTCTCCTTCGTAAAGTTATTTAACGTAAACCAAAACACACATCCTTCTCCATCACCAACATTTTCAACCCCCACTTGTCCCCCGAGTTTTTCTACAATGCGCTGCACAATGGACAGTCCCAGGCCATGCCCTTCGGCTTTTTCCCGGTGAAAACGTTTGAATGGCGTGAATATCTGTGCTTGCTCTTCTGGAGAAAGGCCGGGGCCATTGTCACGGACAAAGAAAATGATGGCGTTTGGATTTTGAATTTTGGCTCTCAGATTTTCAGTTGAGGTATCCAAAAGCGATGCGCCTAGTTCCACCCGTGGTGCGATGCCGGCTTCAGTGTCGCCCCCATACTTGAGCGCGTTGCCGATGTAGTTAGCCCAGACTTCCTCAATCCACGGTGCATAACCGGCTGCGACGGGCCAGATATCGGGAAAGATGATCTCTGCTTGTGTCTTCTCGATCTGAGCTGTAAAGCGCGCCAGAGCATCGTTCACAATCGCGTCCATGTTCAAGGCTGCCATCTCTATCGTGTTCATCTGGCGGACCTGGGCAAGGAGTAACAGACTTTCAATGATGTCCCGCATTTTATAACCGGTGTGGGTAATACGTTGCAGGTTTTCAGCGATACTATCTGGTTCCATGTCGGCAAAGCGGTTTTCCAGTAGACTACTAAAGCCTACGATGATGCTCAACGGACTTTTGAGATCATGGGCTACCGTATGCGCGAAGGCGTCCAGGTCGGCGTTGCTGGCAGTTAACTCCACATTCATCGCGCGCAGCTCTTGATTGGTGGCTTCTAATTGCCGTTGGAGGGCGTGTAGCGCTAAATGGGTACTAACTCGTGCCAGTACCTCTTCGATTTGGAACGGCTTGGTGATATAATCCACACCCCCCAGGGTGAAGGCTTTGATTTTGTCCTCGGTTTGATCCAACGCGCTGATAAAGATAACGGGTATATCTCTCGTATTTGGATCGGCTTTCAACTGTTCGCATACCTGGTATCCATTCATATCCGGCATATTGATGTCCAATAAAATTAAATCGGGTGGAGCCGCTTTTGCGCCCATCAGGGCGAATTTGCCATTGGGCGCAGAGCGTACTTTGTACCCTTGCTCGACCAACATTCCGGACAACAGGCGCAGATTCGCCGGGGTATCATCCACGACGAGAATATTACCGGCCACGGTAGTCTCTCTATGTTGAGCTAATGCTCTCATAAACATCCCCCCTCATCAACAGGTTTCTAATTCTCTGTAAGTCGCATAATCTTTTCATACTCAAAATCGTGAATCCACTGTGTCAAAATATCGGCCAGTCGTGGGGTCTGGGAACGAATATCATCAATGAGTAGTTCCATCCGATCTGCATCAAGCTCGGTCGTGGCCTGGTACATATCCACCGCCCAATGCGCGGGCAGGGTTTGGAGTTCGGGGCGCAGTGCATCTGGTGTCGCGGCTTCTTCGCGCGCGCCTGCACGCCTTGATTCTGTGCTGCTGCCTTCCGGCAATGTTTCATAGATAAAGCGTATCTGCAGATGCCGGGCTAAAGCGTCGAAGATCTCATTCTCGCGGAAGGGTTTGCGCACGAAATCATCGCAGCCGGCCTCCATAATTGCATTGCGATCCTCTTCAAATGCACTGGCCGTGAGCGCAATGACAATAGCATCGCGTCCTAATGCTTGTGCTTTCATCTTGATCTGCCGGGTGGCTTCGTAACCATCCATCACCGGCATCCGCATATCCATCCAGACCAAGTGGGGTTGCCACTGTTCCCAGAGATCGATGCCTTCCTTACCGTTGACTGCGTAATGTACATCAAAACCAAACGGGGTGAGAAGCTTAATCAGGAGTTCATAGTTGGCGGGCTGATCTTCGACGACCAGCAGCCGGTAAGATCCTCCATCGGGTGCGTGCTGATCAGGTTCCAGTCCGATAACACGCTGGCGTGGTCGCAACGATGGAATTTCAACTTCCTCGACTTCTGCTAATGTGGCCGGAATTTGAACCCGGAATACACTTCCTTGACCCATTACACTGCTGACGCTCATCTCGCCCCCCATCAGGGTTACGAACTGTTGGCTGATGGGTAGTCCTAATCCTGTGCCCTCCAGTGACTTTTGCCCACTGGCCGTTTGTATGAAGGGATCAAACAACATCTTCATCTCTTCTGGTGCAATGCCTACCCCGGTGTCCTCTACTTCAAAGTGCAGAAAGAAGGAGTTAGGAGTTGTGAGTTGCGAGTCAGGAGTTGTGAGTTGTGAGTTAAGGACAGACGTATTTTCTAAGGATTCCCGTCTAACTCCTGACCCCTCACACCTCACTCGCAGTGTGACCCCGCCTTCTTCCGTAAATTTTACCGCGTTGCTGAGCAGGTTCATTAAGATCTGGCGCAATTTACCCTCGTCAGCATAGATATAGCGGGGTACATTGGCCATGATATCCAAGAGTAAGGTAAGCTCCTTATCCCTGGCCTGCATTGAGAACATTTCGCTTAACCCCTCGAGTTGGCGATGCAGATCAAAGGCATGCTCTTGTAGCGTTGTTCGCCCCGCTTCGATTTTGGACATTGTCAGTACATCATTGATTAACCCTAACAAATGCTCACCGCTGCGACCAATAGTGTCCAGGTATTCTTGCTGTATCTGTGTGACCTGTGGGTCGCGGGCCATCAGTTGCGAATACCCCAGGATAGCATTGAGGGGAGTGCGAAGTTCATGGCTCATATTCGCCAGGAATACACTCTTCGCCCGGTTCGCGGACTCAGCCGCAACCCGCGCTTCTTCCGCTGCAACCTGGGCGGTTTCCGCCGCTTCTTTGGCGCGCAGCAGGGCTTGTTCGGCTATTTTATCGCGCGTAATATCCTGGGACGCACCCAAAATGTGCGTGACGCGTTTCGCATCTGCATCCCACATCGGCCGCCAATAATCGCGCAGCCAGCGTATCTTTTTACCCTTGGCGATGATGCGGTATTCAAAAATGACCGGTGGCAGGGAGTGTGTATCGGCCGGTACTGCTACCGTGAGAACTGCCTCACGCTGTTCCTGGTAGTAGGGCAGATCGTTAGGGTGAATAAGGCCTATCCAGCCGCCATTATTTGCCAATTCAGTGGGAGGATACCCCGTGATATGCGAAAAGGCGTCAGTAGCCCAGTCTATTATGGAATCACCCTCCGGCGTTAGCGTCAGGTGGTAAATATAGTCTGAGGTCAATTCGGAGACGGCCCGGTAACGTTCATTGACGGCTGCGAGTTGTGCTGTGCGTTCGCGCACACGCTCTTCCAGGAAGGCGTAGGATTCTTGTAACTGTAGTGCCATTTCATTAAATTGTGTTGCCAGCGTTTCGATCTCATCGCCGGTGCGGACTGTGATCGTGTGATCGAAATTCCCCCTTGCGACTTTTTGGGTGGCCGCAGTCAGGTCTTCTATGGGAGAGATAACACGCTTGATACTTTTGGCGATGGTCATTGCCGGTGCTATCAGTCCTAACAGCAAAAGTAGCACCAAAATCCCTTGATAGGCGCGCATTTCGCGAGTGATAAACGCCCAATTTCCCTCTATGACTAATCCCCATGAAGTGCCTGGGATAGGTGCGAAACTGGCAATGATGGCATGACCGGCGATGCTTTGCGTGCGTATTGCATCCGCCTGTCCTGACAGTACCTGCTGGACGATAGGATTTTGGTAAAAATCCTTGCCTATTTCATCTGTATACGAGTGATACACCACGCGTCCATTGCCATCTACGATGTAAATGATGTCGCTTTCGTTTTTCCACAAAACCTGTGAGATTTTTTCGTAGAATTCCCCATCGCTGACATAACTAGGTGTTAAGAATTCTATCACAATACCCTTGAGTTCTTCTTGCTGATCAAGTACGGGGGCAGCCATCACCAGGGCCTCACCACCTTGTAGGCCATCGTTTCCCCAGTTTGAGAAGACTGGATTCAGAGATTGCATGACTTGGACGACGTAACTATAGTTGGACCAATCCTCTCCAATGAGTTCGGGTATTTCATCGGGCATAGTAGCGACGACAATGCCGGTTTCATCAAGGATGAGAGTTATTTTTGAGTCTTTATCCTCTGACGATTCTGTGCTGTTAGGGAGATGAACTGAACTCTGCTCTAGGATATTCCACACGAACCCTTGACGCGCATTGTGCTCCGCCTCTTCATTCAACACTGCTGCTAATTGATCCGCCGCTAAACGTGCTAACTCACGATCTCGTTTGATAGCTAGGTTTGCTGTAACTGTATTGTAAGCGAAAAAAACAAATAAGCCCACGGCAATTTGAATCAGGATAGTGGGGGCAATGATTGTCATAATAATCTTAAGGCGCAGGCTCTTATGTATCCGACTTGTAATATGATCCCAATGTTTTTTCATAAATATATCCCTTTAGTAACTACTCAGCCTGGGTGGAGGGCACCAGGAAAGCGGGGTAGAAAGGAGCGCCAAGCACTGCAGCCTCCAGAACGCCAAGGACACGTTGCCCGTTCTTACGCGCCGTGGAGAGGTAACTGCGAATCCGGCAAAAAGTGCGCGCACCTGTCTCGGTTCGAAAGC
>JAFGFI010000514.1 GCA_016931185.1 Anaerolineae bacterium | reverse complement strand
GGGCAGTTCACGAACTGCCCCTACGAATTATCTGTATTATGGATTGCAAATCGTCGGAGGGCTGGAATACAATGATTTTATGTACGATCCAAACAAACATCACCGGCGGTCGATACGGCTGCGCGAGTGGGATTATTCATCACCGGGGGCTTATTTTGTGACGCTCTGTTCATATCAGCGCGAATGCTTGTTTGGTGAAATTAATGATGGCGTTATGATGCTGAGCACTATTGGACATTTCGCTGCCGGGTGTTGGTTATGGCTTGCCGACCGTTACCCGTATGTTTGCCTGGATGAATGGACTGTCATGCCTAACCATTTGCACGGAATCATTGCCATCATTGATGAGGATAAGGGCAGTCCGGCTGGTGTTAACGTCCGTGCTCCCTCTACGAGACCAACGCGGAAACCACTTGGGCGGTTAATTGGAGCCTTCAAAACGGTATCGACTAAACATGTGAACATCTTACGCGATATGCCGGGAGTACCGCTTTGGCAGCGGAATTATTACGAACACGTCATCCGCAATGAGGCCGATTTGCAGCGCATCCGGGAGTACATTTTCAATAACCCGGCCTCCTGGCTTGAGGATGAAAACCACCCTGACAAAATAGGCGCGTAGGGGCGGTTCGCGAACCGCCCCCACTGATATCTTTCCACATGTACTCATGGGTTATTTGTGGGCTAATTGTCTTCTTTCCCTTCTTGAGGCCAATTGAAGAAATCAAGAGTAGCACTTTCCATCACTACTAACATTTCCTTTTCATCATCAGGCCCCATTTCCGCGACAGCCCTTTCTACTTCTTCTACTGAGATATCAAACTTTCCAATACCTACCACACGAGCAGGCCCTAGAGATATTACTGTCCCCAGGACTGAAATAGGGAAATCCAACTGATCAAACCCAAACTTCCTTTTACCAAGTGTATCTTCCCCCTGTAGCAATGATAAGAAAAGATCCTTTGCTGCAAGCCCCGTAATTGAAACATTTCTGACTGCTAATTGGCCGGTTTTAAGTATGGTAGTCAAATCATCAATTGCATTAGCATCTTTAACAGATATCTCCAAGTCGCTTAATACCAACCCATACCCGGTTTCATTCTGAATAAAACAGAGTTTTTCTATCAGGTTAATATATTCTGGGCTGAAGCTATGACCAGAGAATTCCGAGGGTATATCAAGTTTACTGACCTGTTTGCTTTGATGATTAGTGAACACAAGCATATTTTCAGATTTTAGAGCCCCAAAGAATCTTATGAGCTCCATCATCTCTTGAAGATTGTTTCCTGGCTTGGCTACTTCAAACTTGATACTTTTAGTCCTATTAGAAAGTTTATCTACTACTATCTCAATTTGAAAAGCAGATTGTTGCTCCTCGTTAGTTAAAGTAGCTTCTTCAGTGCCCTCCTTTTTCACCCGCAAGTCTACATAAGGAATGCTAGCAACTGTAATACCAGTCGCTGATTCAATATCTAGCTTGAAAGGTTTAGGCACTTTGTCAACAACTGGCCCTATATATAGATATCCCTGTTCAGTGAACTTAACATCTTTTGCGCCAGTCACCCGCGCATACCACTCTGAATACTCGAATTTCTTAATGTTTTCTCCACTAACGGTGACAGGATCGCCCTTCTTAAATACACGCTCTAGAGCATTAGCTTCCTCTCTTCCTTCAGGCGTATTTGAAAAAACAAATTGCGCTTCAATAAAAAGTCCCTTATCTTTTGAGACGCTTGGATAGTAGTATTCTGCAATCTTAGCCCGAATTCTTTGAAGCCCTTTATCATCTGTCTTATTGGAGCGCGGTATTCTTATCCTGGCAGTTTTTTGTTCTCGCCAATCTTTTCTACGGAAATCTAGTTCTGAAATTGCATCAAGAACATAGACCCAACACCCAAATCTTCTAATGACATCCCAAAGGACAAAATAAACCGGCTTGGCGTGTAACTCCCAGTTTTTAAGTTTCTTCACGTCTACCTTATAGCTGAGTTCACGCCCCCCTGGAAGTAGGTGACTGTCAATGTCTAGTGTGCTTTTGAGCTGGATGTGGAATTCCAGTCCGGCTTGAACGCCTTCATCGAAAATACGACCGGTAAAATCTTCTCCCACATCAGTTTGAACGTCTTCTGCCACCCAACCATAGTCTATAAGGCACTCCTGGAACTGATATCGACTCTTCAGTTCTTGCCTTTTCTCTGGAGTTAATGTCCCAGATACGTTTCCCATCGGATATACTCCCATGCCACTAACCTGATTACTTCACTTCAGATATTGTACTAAGAGGTGGATTCAGGAGAAAGCTGCATGGCAATTCTAGCCAAGCTATGTCCGGGCACACATGTAACCACTTGGTTTGTTTTTACCAACCAGTGGGATCAGTTGATCACTTGACAAGCCCTCATTCTATGCTACAATTGTTCTATAGAACGTAAATTCTAAACGTTAATTACGCGCCTGCGATCCACGGTGTGAGGGCCTACTGTCGCCGCCAACGGTTGCTCCGCGCAGAAAGGATTTTTTTCAATCCATCAGGCATACTGTTGCTGCGTTGCCGCAGTCGTGTGGTTTTGGTCGTGCCGTGACGGGTGAGGGCCTACTGTCGCCCCGTTCTGTTCCACCAAGCGAAGCTTTGCTTCGCCGGAGCCGCGCCATTGACCACCCACCCGCTTGTTGCGAGTGAGGGCCTACTGTCGCCTCGCCCGCTGGGTTGGCACCACTATACTTTAAGAGCAAGGCATTGCCTCATACACATCTGGTCAAGCCATAGACCGGTGAAAACCTGGTCCGCCGAGCGTTAAAACGCCCGGCTATGGCTGATACGTCGAATAAATTCGACCCTAAAACCGGGGAAATCAACATTGATCCGGGTCTGATTTATCAGACGCATCATTTGTAGCAGCGGAATTTATTCCGCTGTGAGCCAGGTCAACAACCCACCCAACCCCAACCCCGCGCGGGCATTGCAGCCGCAGCAGCCGAACAGGACGACATGTCCCTGCCCATATGTCCCCTGCTCCCTGGTGGATGCGGCGGAACCCCCGCCATCGCAGGGCCAATTGAATAACCCTGGTAAACAAATGGAGGGTTGTCAGGTGCGCTGCTGGGCCTTCCCGATCATCATCACTAACAACTGGATCACATCGAGAGCGCGTTGTTCTTCCCCCGCCAGGGTCGATAACCAGCGATCCGCCACATTGAAGACCTCTTCATCGGGTCGGGGAGTATCAAGGGCGTGGCGTAGATTGGTCTCCCGCCCGGCGTCGAATTCAAGCAGCATCCGTAAAATCGCCATGACGCTGTACCCGGACTGGCGCAGCATCCGGATCACACGGGCGCGGCCTAATTCGGTGGCCCCGTACTGCCGGTAACCGTTCTCCGGGTGGCGGGGGACATCGAGCAGCCCGTTTCGATCCCAGTTGCGGAGCATGTCGATAGTTACCCCCAGGTGGCGGGCCGCATCCCCAATCCGGAGCGGCTGTTCGATGGCGTCGGTGGGCTGACCGGCGGCCCATTGTTCCAGAAAATGGAGGGCGGCTTCAGCGTGGACACGTTCTACCCGAACGTTGGCGAGGTATAAATAAGCTAACTCCATCGCCCGGCCAAAATCACCGTCGGCGGCACACTTGACCAGATCGAGCACCGGCTGCTTGCCGCCGGGATAGGGCCATTGGAGGGCAGTGCGAACCAGCCTCATCTGGTCG
>JAFGFI010000513.1 GCA_016931185.1 Anaerolineae bacterium | reverse complement strand
GTCCCCTTCAGGGGGCGTGGTTGATGTAGCCGGGGCGTTGACGCCCCGGCGGAGCGCGTTACCGAAATAATTTCTTAAAGTTCATTACACCACCAACGAGAAAACACTGTCTTTAAGAGATCGGTGCAAATTTCAACCCATAAACCGGCTCCTCATAGATATACCGCACCGGTTCCCAACTGGCATCCAGCGTCATCCCGCTCTTGATGCTATCCAACGAATCCGCCTTGATTTGTCCCATCGCCTTAACACCATTCTCAAATTGTCCTACGCCGATGATGAGAAACCGCTCATCAAAGCCCCATGGCAAGTTAAAAATCTGCGTATAGGCGACCAGTTTCGCCTTACCTTCGGGCTTGATTACCTCAAATTCCCGGTGCTTACAATTCAAGCAACGCTCATGTTTGGGATAGTGAACCCGCCCGCATTTCTTGCACTTATAGGCAGTAATTTTTAGTTCTGTCATATTCTAACACTCCTCAGTGATAAAAGTTTCACGTATGTTACGGCAGTCAAGGAATTCGGTAGTCAGGGTAAAACCTTCCTGCTCCCTAACTCCCAACCCGCTTCAGAATGAAACACAACACATTATTCCCAAACCCACCGAAGTTTACGGTCAGTCCATACTCTGCATCTTTGACCTGCCGGTCTGCAGGGAGATCGTGGCGCAATTGCCACACAATGTCGGCGACTTGCGCAACACCGGTCGCGCCGACAGGGTGACCGCGCGCTTTGAGACCACCAGAAACATTGATGGGGATCTTACCGCCAAATGTTGTTTCTCCTGCTAATGCAGCTTTGCCACCTTCACCTTTCTTGAAGAAACCCACGTGTTCACTTTCGGCAACTTCCAGGATGGTGAAAGCGTCATGAAGCTCGGCTACATCAATGTCCTCCGGTTTAAGCTTGGCGCGCTCGAACGCTTGCCTGGCCGCTAACGTGACCGCTTTTAAGTCGGTGGGATCATCACGCTCGGCAAGTGTGTGCGTGTCGGTTGCCTGCCCAAAGCCGGCAACAACAACGGGCACATTCTTGGTAAGTTTCTTCGCCATTTCCAACGGACAGAGTACCAATGCTGCCGAGCCATCACTAACAGGACAGGCATCATACAAATGCAGGGGTTCCGCCACCGGTGGATTGTTGACAACGGAATGGGGACTATCAAAGATGCCCTCTTTAGTAATCGCCATCTCTACATGCGCGTAAGGATTAAGCGCACCCATCTCCTGGTTTTTGATGGCAATAGACACCAACATCTCGCGGGTGACACCATACTTTTCCATATAAAGCTGGGTGAACATGCCCGCCATCCCCGGTAGTGTGATACCATAGGGATATTCAGTTTGTGGATGAGTTAGTGTAGCAACAAAGTCAGTCGCCCGCCATCCCGTGACCTCGCGCATCTTCTCCCCCCCGGCTACCAGCACAACATCGTAATAGCCGGACGCAACCGCCAGCACACCGTTTTTCACTGCCGAGCCTCCGGAAGCCGGACCATTCTCCACAACATCCGCAGCGGCAGGTAACAACGCCAGTCGATCCACCAACGCGCTGGCAACGGCAGTCTGATGTTGCAAAATACCCGCCCCCATATTGCCTACATAGACAGCGTCCACTTTAAGTTCTCCCGTAGGAGACACATCATCCAGGGCTTTTAGGGAGCTGTAAGCTAACATATCTAATAAAGAATCTTGATCACGGCGTCCAAAGGGAATCATCCCTACACCGATAATGGCTACGTCTCTCATCATTTACCTCCCCTTAAGCCCGGCGATCTTCTCGCGGATCATCTTCTCATCTGCCACAATAATATCCTGTTTGGCCTCTTCCAGTAACGCATCCGATACCGGACGATCGCCAACAACCAGACGTGATTTGGCATTGAAATACAACTCCCGCGTGAGCCGGTATGCAGGCGCGCCTCCCAGTTCGTGCGGGATACCGGTGGGTTCCAACCCGTACTCGGTCATCCAACGTCTAAATCCGATAGGACTTTCGGCCACAATGAGTACGTCATCCTGTTCCAAAAACTCAATATGATGCTCCATTTTGGCCGCGAAGAGGTGTGCCCCAATACGCAGTCCCCGGTCAATGGCGAGCGTGTGCAGACTCATCCCGGTCTCCTTGGTGTAAAGGCGACTGTTGACGAGACCGACCAGGATACCTTCCACCTGTCCGATAATACAAAATTCGTTTTGGACGCGATAATACTGCCAGGCAATCAACTCTGCATACACGCGCGCACCGACTACATTGTAATAATCCTTGTCAATAAACATCGTGGGATGTACTGCTTTGAGCAGCTTAGGTACATCTCTCCGTGTAACTTCCCGGACGACCATCTTTTTTCCATTCGCCAACGTGATAACTTTCGGCGGATAGGGAACCATAGAAAGTTCCGGGGGACGTAAAATAGATTCTAATTCCATATCTACAGCCATAGTCCAATCTCCTTAAAAAAGTTAAAAGTTGAAATGCGTTTCATTTGAGTTGAGCCAAGCCGATGCAACGTACTTCGGAAAGTGCGTCGCACCTGGATTCTCAAATGAAACACACTCTATTTCTCCCGGGCTTTCACCTGTCCGTTCAAGTTCTTTACATGCGCAGGATTGTAAGCATCCCCAAATTTGGTCTGCGGCAATTCGGCCTTCTTTGCAACCAGATCCTCATATTCGTCATCTTCGACAAAAGCCACACAACGACCAATACTCGACTCACCATCTACGAAGCGCCAGGGGAAGAAACCAACTTTGACACGCCGGTTAAGCAACAGATCGATCTCACCACCGATGCACTCCGCGTGAATGATACCCTCCGGGAACATTTCAATATGCATCAGTTGGTACTTCGTATCATCGAAGACTTCAGCCAATCCCTTGCCATACTTCTTTTGAAAATGTGCCTCCGCCTGCCGAGCCTGGCGTGGCATCCAATCGCGGATGATGGTATTCATCGGGTGATCGGCGCTACCGCAATCTACACCAATCCAACGCAATTTCTTTTTCTTGGCCCACTCCGCAAACTCGCGGTCAGGACCAGGATGCTGCACCATATAGCGGATTTCATTCGCCGTAGGCATATCCCAGCCGAAATGGTGGAAGCCGGTATGAATGATGAGGATATCACCCTTTTTGATCTTAACTTTGGCCTCAATCATTTCTGAGGTATAAATGTCATAGTCAGCAACCACATCAGAGAGATCCACAATCGCAGCATCATGCACAAGGAAGTCCATATCCAACGAGGCAATATCCTTACCTGGCGTGTAGAAGTGGATCTCACCATCTAAGTGTGTGCCCAAGTGGTTTGAGTGCGTGAGCACCTGTCCATTTGCACCATTAGGGGCCAGACGTTTGAAGTATTTGACTTGTAATGCCTCATACGTAGGCCAGGGAGGGGTACCAATCCCCAAGGGAATCGTTAAATCAATCAATTTCATAGTAATCTCACCTCCAGGTATTAAAAAAATGAATCAAGGAGAAATCCGTGGCGACTTCTCACTAACTGCGGATTTTTATTTTTGACTCGCCTGAAAAAACCTGGTTTTTATAGTCTTTTCAGTGAAGTCATTTTTTACTTGCGATACCAGACAGTAATAGTAAGGATACTTGTTGCAGGAGTAGCTTCAGTGATGCTGATGACGTTCTCTTCTTTAACTTCCTCGTTGATGAAGTCTATGACTTCCTGGCGTAGCTTACTCCGATTTTCTTCTGTGGTCTTAGATGTAAGTCCTGTAACTTGCTTACTAAAAGATTTGAATTCGATCATCGTTTGCCCCTTTGTTGTTAAATAATATAATGCACGTTACAAAGCTAATCTTAAGTTTCATCCCAATTACTAAGAATGTCAAATGTGAAATATCATTGTACGGTAGTGCATTAACACAATCACCACGATAACCCATAACAAAACAAGAGGAGCAGAGGCACACATACCTTCACCATTGCTGGCTATGGAATCCGCCGTTTCTTCTGTATCGTCTTCAGCAGCGGGGGTACCGGTAAGTGACTCCAGGGCAACGGTTTTTTCAACAGTGGGCGGCGTCACCTCACTTTGGGCCGTTGGGTTAGGTACTGAAGAGACTTCATCCGTGATAAGAGCCACATCATCCACCCATAGATGGCCCTCGCCCTCACCCAGACTAAAACCAAGACTCGTAATCCGCGCAGGATCGAATTCAACCAAGCCACTTTCATCGGCCCACGCCGCGCGGGTCATAGCATCCCACAGAATAGTAATCTGCGTCCATTCGGTGGAGGCTTCAAGGCCAATCTCAAATGGCGTCGGGTTATCCGGGTTACCGGCAAAGAGAGTCAGGGTAACCCAACGGTCTACCTCATCAGTGCGCAGCCACAACACTAGCCCCGTTCCCTCACTCCAATCCTGGACAACGTCAAAATAGCGGCCACAACCGCCCCACCCCCCTGCCGGGATAGTATAGGCTATATGCAAAGTAGCCGCCCCACCGTAGACCATCTCCGTATCACGACTACACACAATGCTAGCGCCCTCACCTATATCGGCGTACCATTCCACCTCACGCTCAAAGTCATCAACAACGCCAGATGTCGTAGGCGATGCAACCACCGTTTCGGGTAAGGACTCAGTAGCTTCTGCCGGAGCAGATGTTGGTTCCGCCGCTTCTGCAGTGGGTAATGGCAGCGCAGTTGCGCCGCCAGCCTGCCAGCGATTATAATATATGTTAAGCAATGGCACAAACTCGCCAGTAGCTTTGGTATGTCCTTCTGTCGAGGGGTGGCTGTCGCCACTCGGATAGGCAGAAAAGTCCGTGTCAACATCCCGAATATGTTCAAGAACACTGCCATTCCAACGATGATGATTATCGGGATCGGTAAGTACATTGTAATAATCGAAGACACCAACATTGGGGTATGGATAATCACGCAACCAGTCATTCACCAGCCAGTTATTGAAGGCCCGCGCATTAGCAGCGCGGTCACGCGCAGTTTCGCTACGCATCAATGGTGGCGCGGTGACAATAATGAAAAGTTTGTCCTGCCGGGTTTCAAAATAAACCAACAGCGCATTGTAGACTGCTTTGGCATTAGCGACAGTATAATCATAATCGTTTGGCTCGCCAAGTGACACATCATCAGGATTTCCGTACAAGTCAGAGTTAGGGAAACATGACTTGAACATAATGATTACATTTTCACCGCCAGGGTCGGGGGTCATACGTGACCAATCGCCAAAGTCACCAACGTTCTGCCCGGTCTCATTGTAAAGCGCATCCATATACGTGTCGCGGTCAGGGCCGAGGAACCATTCTGGCCAGTTTACAATATCTGTCCGATCCCCAATACTGTCTGGCCCCCATCCATAGTTGGTCGCGCTGACAAAGTAATTATTCTCCATCAACGCACGACCCAAGCCACCGTAAGGTTGATCATTATTGGGATCAGCCAACCAATTACCACCGGTGGAGTGGTGGATAAAGATGAGTTTGACCGGCTTAGCAGGTGGATTGACATCATCCAAGAGACGCACTGCCAATGCGTTGTTAGCAGGGGATCCCAAACTCGCGAACAGACTCAATAACACCTCTAGGGTTAAAAACAATCGTTTCATCTTTCCTCCCTTGAAAATCGCAAATTAACAAATTTAAAATTGGCAAATTGTGAAAACCCTTGAAAACTTGGTTTCGTCTTCAATTTTCATCCTACTGCTGGTGAACCAACGGTTAATGATGAATTCCTCTGAAAATCGCAAATTGGCAAATTTAAAATTGATAAATTATCCCTTCGGTGATGGTGCATTACACTTCAGAAAGTGCAATGCACCAGTTTTCGTCCTACTGCTGGTGAACGCACAGCGTTAATGGGTAATTCCCTTATTTTCTACCGTACATTAACAGCGCAGCGAGAAGGTTGAAACCAGAACAAGACCGGGCAGGGTAAGTCTTTCTTCAGACAGTATTT
>JAFGFI010000512.1 GCA_016931185.1 Anaerolineae bacterium | reverse complement strand
TAACGCGGTGCGTTCACCAGCAGTTGGATGAAAATTGAATCCGCAATTCGTTATTCGTAATTCGCTATTCGCTATTTTCAGAGGAGGAGACACAATGCAGACAATTACAGAGCCTTCAAGACAGATTCCTGTTGTAGATGAAATAGATGTATTGGTTGCCGGTGGCGGGCCGGCGGGCATCGCGGCTGCGGTAGCAGCCGCTCGCCTTGGCGTGCGCGTGATGCTTGTGGAGCGCTACGGGTACCTGGGAGGGTTGGCGAGTGGTGGGTTGGTGTTGTATATGGACCTCTTATTTGACCGGCATGGAGATCGTTATATTGGCGGTATGGGTTGGGAGATGATGGAACAACTGCGTGCTATCGGTGGCTTAGCGCAGGATAGTCCTACCCGTTTGCACGCGGATTCTGAATTATTCAAAGTGATTGCTGATAAACTATGTATTGAAGCTGGTGTGAAACTGCGTTTACATTCGTGGGCAGTGGACACTATCACCGAGGATGGGGTGGTTAAGGGCGTGCTCCTTGAGGGTAAGTCAGGTCGCCAGGCAGTATTGTCGCGGGTTTGTGTAGATGCGACCGGCGATGGCGATATTGCTGCGTTTGCTGGGGCGGGGTACGATTTTGGTGCGATGCGTATTGGCCTCAATCTCAAGGTGGGGGGAGTGGATTTGGTGAAATTCCGTGCCTTTCAACAAGCAGAGCCGGAGCGTGCCAAAGTACTCCGTACGGAGGTGGTTCAAGCAGGGGGATATCCATTGGACGTAGGCTCAACCCCACACCGCGATCTGGGTGTTTACTGGGTTAACATTCGAGGTTTGGCACAGCGAGATGAGACGTCGGAGTATGATTTAACCCATCACGGGTTTGAGGGAACGTTGAGTGCGGTGGATGTGGAAGATTTAACGTATGCCGAGGTCGAATTGCGCAAACGCTTGAAGGTTGCGTTGGACTTCTATCGGGATCACGTACCCGGCTACGAGAATGTGCGGCTGTTGGCGATAGCGTCGCAATTGGGTGTGCGTGATAGTCGCCGCATTAGGGGCCTGCACACATTATGCCAGGCAGATGCTGAGAGCGGGATACTGTTTGAGGATGTGGTGGGCACAATGGGGGCTACTTACGCGGAACATTATCACTTGCAAGTGCCTTATCGCAGCCTGGTTCCGCAGACATTGGATGGGTTGCTGACGAGCGGGCGCTGTATTAGTGTGGATGAGAAACTGATCCACGCGCTGCGCTTGATCCCGCCCTGTATGGTCACCGGGCAGGCAGCGGGCACGGCGGCTGCACTGTCTGTCAAGGCTAACCTTGCCCCCAGAGAACTAAATGTGGTCGCATTGCAGAAGCAGTTGGTGGCAGATGGTGTGATTTTACCAAACTCAGTAGATCGAAATTTAAACGGCTTTAGCCATCCGGAGATCGCTGAAGCGATTACTAAAAATACAAACTTGTGATCTACTGAGACCAATTATGTTCAATTTTCTTTCTAAACTCCTGCCGTTATTTGTCTATCCCTTAGGATTTTCTTGTTTCTTATTAGGTTTAGCCCTTTGTTTGCGGCGGCGGCCCCAGTGGCAAACGCGGCTGGTGGCTGTAGTATTGGCAGTGCTATGGCTAGGGGGCAATCGTATTGTCGCAATGGTATTAACGCGGTCGTTGGAATGGCGCTATTTGCCACCCTCGGATGTGCCGCGTGCAGATGTCATTGTCGTGCTGGGGGGAGGAACACGTACACAAGCTTATCCTCGGTCCACGCATGAAGTTGACGATGCGGGTGACCGTCTGTTATATGCAGCATGGCTTTACCAGCACGGCGCGGCCCCCTATATCTTGGTAAGTGGCGGACGGGCGGAGTGGGTGGGGCCGGCAGGTAAGAATGCCGAAGCCGAAGTGATGGCGGAATTGTTGACCCTGATGAGCGTGCCCCGCGAGGCTATCTGGTTAGAGGAGACTTCTCGCAATACCTATGAGAATGCGATGGAGAGTTATAAGATCCTGGAGGCAGAGGATGTGAAAGACCTGATTCTCGTTACGTCGGCGATGCATATGCCGCGGGCGTATGGCTTATTTGCGCGCCCCGGTTTTACAGTGATCCCCGCGCCGACGGACTTTTTTGTCACACAAGATGATTGGGATTTTTACACGCAGCCGAAACTAGAGGTCCAGGTTTTCAATTTGTTGCCCAGTTCCAGCGATTTGCGGCTGACTTCTAAAGTGATGAAGGAATACATTGGGATGGTTGTTTATAAATTGCGAGGTTGGTTGTGAGTTGAGCGATTCACGTTATGATTCATAATTCGCCGTTTGCTTAGGAGATAATCATGCAGATTCCACAAGTAGCGACAGAACGTTTGCTATTACGTCCTTTTACCGAACAGGATATTGACCCTTTGTATCAAATTCTTCAACAGCCGGACATTCTGCGCTATTTTCCACGTACCAGCGCGCCCCCCTATGAAGCCGTCGCGCGGTTGGTCAACGGGCAACTGAAGCATTGGGATGATTACCGTTATGGTTGGTGGGCAGTTGAGTGGCACGATGAACCGGGACTTTTAGGATGGGCCGGGTTGGGCTATTTGCCGGAAACCGGAGAGACCGAGGTAGCCTATCTGTTGCGCCGGGAGGTATGGGGGCGTGGGATAGCGACTGAGGCGTCACTGACTTCTCTCCAATTCGGATTTGCGGGCTTCGATTTCCCTTTCATTGTGGGTATTGCCCATCCAGAAAATATCGCCTCACAGCGTGTGCTTGAAAAGAGTGGCCTTACGTTTGTCGAGCGAACCGTCTATTTTGGGATGGACTGCTATCGCTATGTGATCCAGCGTAACGATTTTGAAATGTAGGTTGGTATACCTTAGGGTTATGGGGTGTTTGGCAAGGCTCTTTGATTCTCGATTATGATTATGAGGAGGTGAGTATTATGGCTAACAAATTTGCAATTGCGGGACCGGGATCGAAATTTCAAGAACCGGAGGCGGAACCCGCCGGATTCTGGGCGGGAGTGTGGCACGGGATGAGTATGCCTATTACGTTGATTATCAGTTTGTTTAATCCTGATGTGCGTATCTATGAGACCCACAACACCGGCAAAAGCTACGATATTGGTTTTGTGATCGGCGCTTCGATGGCGTTGGGAGGTGGGAAGAAGGGCGCAGAGGTTAATGTCAAAGGACCTCAAGAGGAGGAGGAAGTCGAGATTCATGAAGAAGCTTGATCCATTGCCTTTACCGGAGGATTTTAATCCTGAAACGTATTTGTTGGCGAAGGTCACGGAAAACGGCGTCTTTCACGAATCGCGCCGGGGCGCGGCGTTTGCCGGGCGTTTGGTAGCAAATGGCGCGCCCCAAGACCTGGAACTGGCTGAAAAGGTATTGCAGGTAGTTTTGGGATGCCAGGAGCGGCGTGAGGACGATCCACATTACGGCAATTTCTTCTGGATGTTGGAGGATGATGTTGTACAGGATCTCAACGCGGTCGAGTTCAACCTTGAGTATCTTATCCCGATGATGCTTCGTTATGCTGACCGGTTATCCCCGGAATTGCAAGCGCGCGTGTCAGAGGCTATTCGCCTGGGATTGGATGAGATCTGCCGCCTGGATGTGTTGATGGCCTATACGAATATTACGATGCTCGATATTCTCAACTCGTGTTTGGGAGGAGAATTGCTAGGGGATGCAAAGATTGCGGAACGAGGGTATCGTAAGTTGGTGGAATGGATGGTGTTGACCGATCAAAATGGGCATCCCTTCGAGTATAACAGTCCCACGTATACGGCTGTGACCATCCGCGCGCTCAGCCATTTGGCCGGCATGGTACAGCACGAGGAGACGCGCATCCGCGCCCGCACCGCGCTGGCCCGGCTAGGCGTGAGTGCTGCGTTGCATATTCACGCGGGGACAGGTCGCTGGGCCGGCCCGCACAGCCGCGCTTATCAACCAAGCGTGATCTGCGAAACGAAGCCCGAAATCGATATGGTACGCGACTGGATTGTTGAGGGTACGCTGCCTGCCTGGGTTGCGGATGTGTGGGTTCAACGTCCAGCGGCTTTCCAGGTCGTGGAGACGGCATTCGTGGAGCGGCAATTGGGACTGACTACGTATCACAGCCCTTCTTTTGCGTTAGGTGTCTCGGTGAAGGAGGCCGGGGAGCAGTCAGATGTGTTGATGGCACATTACGTCCGTCCCGGCGCGGAGCGTCCGGGTGTGCTTTATACCCGCTACCTTCTCAACGAGAAATGGCTTGGAGATTTCTATCATGCTACCGACCGCACTAAATCCCGTAATTTGATTGAGGAAGGGAAATTCTACGGTGTGCAGCAAGGCTCGCGCGCTATTGGATTGTATACGCCTGCGCGGTTGGGTAGCGTTCACAGTGCAAAGGCCGCCCTCATCTGGACGCAGCGGGAGCAGGTGGACGAAATCTGGGTGGGAGAGCGGAGAGTGGAAAGCCTGCCGGTGGAGATCGCGCCTGGTGAGAATGTCGTGATCGGAAGTGGAAGTGTACTCTTTGCAGTGTGCCCTTTGCGGCGCACAGATCTGGGGCGTGACGCGCCTGTGTGTCTGGTGGAACGACAGGGAGATCTGGTGCTTGAACTTTACAATTATCTCGGTCTGGAGAAGACGTTCTGGGAGATGAACTGGCTCGGCGCGTTTTTCAAAGGATGGCCCCAATGCGGCGTTTATGTCGAGGTTGCGGAACGGGCGGACTATGCGGATGGTAGTGCGTTCGCGCGCGCTGTGGCTGGTGGCGCGTTGTCCGATGAGATTGCTGCGCCTTTCACTTTCCAGGGGGAGGGCGAGCGATTATGGACGGTGACCTATAGTCGTGATGGACAAACACTTGGCCTTGAGGTGGATGTAATGACGTGGTCGCTCAGGCGACGGTGGACGCAGGATGGCCCTCTCGATTGGCCGATGTTGGAATCTCCTGTGGCGCGTGAAACACGCGGTGGTTACATCGAAGTAGGTCCCGCGACCTTGACGTGTGGTAAAGAGGCCGGCTGGCTTTTTGCCAGTCCCGAAACCGGACGGTATGTTGCTGCTTATCATGGATTGACACCTGCCCCTCTCGTACTTACCTTACCCGGTGCCCGCGTGGAGATTGCCGCAATGGGGACGGGGATCGTAGTCTGGGATAACGGCGAGGTTGTAGTAGAGGCGGTTGGTCTGAAAGGCGAACCTAAAATCATACTATAGGATTTGTGATCTATTCGTTCTTTTCTTAATTCACTGTTATCATTTTTAGATAGAGCAAGGGCATCTTATGGCTATTTCAAAAAATTTCATCAACCCTTCACGCGCATTGAGTATGTTGCCGTTCTGGTTCTGGAACGACGCGCTGGACGAAGCGGAGATTGTGCGCCAGATTGCCGATATGGAAGCCCACGGTGTGTATGGCTTTGTTATCCATCCCCGTGTAGGACTGCCACGTGATACCGGTTGGATGTCCGACCGGATGATGTATTTTATGCGCTTGGCTGTAGATGAAGCTAAACGGCGCGAAATGTCGGTGGTGTTATACGACGAGGGTATGTACCCTTCGGGATCGTCGAGTGGGCAGGTAGTTGCGGCGAATCCTGTTTACCAGTGCCGTTGCTTGGCTCATATTGAACTCAATGCAACAGATGAGTTCTCACCCCATTTGTTGAACTCCTTAAAGGTACATAAAAGAATAACTTCCCAAATTTTACCGTGTTTTCCCAGTGAAACGCGGGAAATGATAGATTTACAACCCCTAAGTTATCTGGTTGCTGTTGTGCCGCGCGCAGACGGCAGGCGCATTGCGGTCATTAACCGTCCCGTGGATGCTTATATTCGCGGTCTGCATTATATTGGCGACGGGCCGCAGGAAGATGAACCGCTTGCCGCCGATATTCTCAATCCTGACGCAGTAGCGATGTTCCTACATCTGGTCTATGATCGCTATGCAGAGGTATTGGGGGATGAGTTTGGAAAAACGGTGCACGCGATCTTCACCGACGAACCGGGAGTGTTAGGACGCCCCCGGGAGCGCAATGTGTGGCCTGGAACGACGGGTATCCTGGATTATGCTGAATCCGTGCTCGGGTATGACTTTACGCCGCATCTCCCCGCGCTTTGGTATGATGGTGAACCGGACGCGGCGCGGTATCGTGAGGATTATAAGCGCGTGATTGTTGCGCGCTTGGAGGAAACCTATTACCGGCAGCTTTATCAATGGTGTGAAAATCACGGCATCTCGCTTACAGGGCATCCGGGGCGGGGCGACGATATGGGTTTTTTGCGTTACTTCCATATTCCCGGTCAAGACCTGGTCTGGCGTTGGGTGCTGCCTGGGGCTACCGCTTTGGAGGGACCAGAGTCCACACAGGGGAAATGCAGTGCTTCCGCAGCAGTGCATTTGGGACGCGAGCGCAATAGCAACGAGTGTTTTGGTGCGTACGGGCACGAATTTACCTGGGAAGAGATGAAGTGGTTAGTTGATTGGTGTTTTGCGCGCGGTGTGAACCTGCTCTACCCTCACGCTTTCTTTTACTCAGTGCGTGGCCCGCGCCGTGATGAGCGTCCTCCTGATGTAGGCCCCAATAGCCCGTGGTGGGATGTGTACCGGCCTTTTGCCGACTATGTGCGGCGGATGAGTTGGCTCAATACCGGTTCTAAGCACGTGTGCCATATTGCCATTCTCTGCGGGGCAACGGATTTACCCTGGTCGGCAGCGAAAATTTGCTTCCAGCACCAGCGCGATTTTAACTACCTGGAATTACGCCATCTTTGGGAGGATGCACAGGTGACCGGAGATGGGATAGAGATCGCGGGTATGCACTATCAGGCTGTGATTGTGGATGGCCTTACGCAGATCCCCCTTGAGGCACAGACTGCATTAGAGACACTTTGTGCCGCCGGTCGGGTGATTGCGTGGGAGACTACGCTAGAGGTTCTGCCCGGTGGATGCGCGATACCCCACACGCCTGATGAATTGCTCGCCGAGATAGACCGTCTTGTTGCGCCTGATCTTATCGTGACACCGGTAGCTCTGGACTTGCGTTATCGCCACGTTGTGAAAGAGGGTATACATTACTATATCTTTACCAATGAGGGACTAGAATCGTTGCACACTACAGTTGACATTTCCATTCAGGAGCAGTGTATCCGGGGAAAATATATATGGATCGATCCGCTTGCGATGAGTGAGCGCGCGGCAAATGCCCCATTTGCGTTAACATTAGCGCCTTATACCTCGCGGATTCTGTCTTGCCACTGCGATGGATAGTCTCTTTTACTTTCGGGTGTGCCCGAAAATAAAAGGTTATGTAACCGTTTAGTTTTGTGAGCGATTACCGTTTTCTGTCACCTGCTCCAGACAGAAACAAGGGTTTGAGTGTGTATTTTCGTTGGCGGGCGTAGCCCGCCAACGAAAATACACCTCTTTCCTGCGGCCTTAGCCGCTTTGCGGCCATCAGTTGAGAACATTGAGATATAATGGCAAACGACGAATCAATTTTACTAGATATTAAAAATCTGAAAACAAACTTTTATTTGAGTGAGGGTACGGTACATGCCGTTAATGGCGCCAGTTTCTCTTTGTCCAGGGGCGAGACTTTGGGCATTGTAGGGGAAAGTGGTTGTGGTAAATCGGTGATGGCGCGCTCGATTTTAGGCATTGTGCCCGCGCCGGGGCGTGTTGTGGATGGGCAGATTCGTTATTATCGCCGGGTTGGCAGTATTGAGGAAGAACTTGAGCTGACAGAACTTGATCCCAAAGGGCATTTAATGCGTTCTATTCGTGGGCTTGAGATATCCATGGTGTTTCAAGAGCCAATGGCTTCTTTCAGCCCGGTGCATACGATCGGTGAGCAGATAGTGGAAGCTATTCAACTTCACCAACCGTTTACCGGTCGCGAGGCTTATCATCAAGCGATAGAGATATTGAGCCGGGTGGGAATGCCGGAGCCATCGCGTACATTTGACCGGTATCCCCATGAGTTGAGTGGTGGCATGTGCCAACGCGCGATGATTGCGATGGCGCTGTCGTGTCATCCCAGTTTGTTGATTGCCGATGAACCAACGACCGCGCTCGATGTTACAACAGAGGCGCAAATCTTGCGCCTGATGCGCGATTTGCAGAAGAAACTGGGGATGGCGATACTCTTTATTACACATAATCTAGGCGTGATCGCGCAGATGACCGAGCGGGTGATTGTGATGTACCTGGGGCGTGTGGTGGAGGACGCGGATGTGGATACGCTGTTCTATCATCCACTGCATCCATATACTCAGGCATTGTTGCAATCTATTCCTCGTTTGGGGCAACGTACCCGCGACCGGCGGCGGTTGACCTCTATTCAGGGCATGGTACCCCATCCCTATCAAATTCCTCCTGGGTGTCCGTTTCACCCCCGCTGCTCCCAACAGATTCCCGGTGTCTGCGATCAACAAAATCCCCCCTGGCTCCAGATGGGGGCAAGCGGGGCAGCGAGAGAACACTGGGTGCGGTGTGTGTTGTATGCGTAGGCCGTGAAACGTGATGCGTGAAAGTTTACTTGTGTTCTACGTTATATGTTGTTAGAATTAATCTGTAATTCATAATTCGCAAGAGGTATAAATGACTTTACTTGAACAATTGCTTGATTCTCTTTATGGGGTGGGGCAGGATGAAGAAGCACGCTCGCTGGCGGCGCGGTATGCGCCCGTGATTCAGTTTGACCTGCGGGAGCCGTTCTTGCCACTGGCCGCGGGATATACGATTTTTTACCAGGATGGGGCATCGCCTTCATTTCCCCGGAAGATTCACCTCGCGCCGGTAGATGCGCCTCCGGCAGCATTTGCCATTGAGTACGCGATTTGGTGGGATTGGGATATCCAGCATCTATATGAGTTGGAGCACGTGTGGGTTTACGTGGATGATCAGGGACGTGTGGTGCGCGGTGAGGCAAGCTGGCATGGGGGCTTTCACGATATGGCACAAGACGGTGTGTTGTGGGTGCAGAATAACCATCTCACCGTTTACTCCGAACCGGGCAAGCACGCTTTTGCGCCGGCATTAGCATGGTTTGAGGAGCGATGGCGTGACTTCAAACGCTCGCAGGCCGGTATGCTGGCGGGACATGGTGGGGTTTTGGTAAAGGAACAGTATCAGGATCGGATTCCGCGTACCGTGCTTGGAGATCGTCTGGTGCATACCTATCTCTCGCAGCAAGCATTTGTGCCGAGTTGGGACTTTTCGCGGGCGTTCACATTTGACCCGGAGATGTTAATCCCGTGGCCCGCATTGGATTGCTGGATTCCAGATCGTGTCAATGCCTGGTTGGATAAACTGGGGCGTGAGATCCCACCTGCCAGCTTTCGTTTCTTGCGTATCGGCCATCGTGGGGCGCGAGCCTATGCGCCTGATAACACGCTGGCCGGTTTGCGCAAAGCGGCCGAGCTGGGTGCGGATATGGTGGAGATTGATGTACAGCGTACAGCAGACGATCACGTGATTCTCTCGCACGACCCGTATTTGACAGATAGAGAAGGGCGCGTTTACCCGGTGCGTCGTTCGATGTTGGCAGAGTTGCAGTGTGTGGACTTAGGAGACGGCGCGCATATTCCCACATTGGCGGAGGCCCTGGATGTATGTCATAAGGAAAATATGGGCGTCTACATTGAGATCAAGGATGGGGGAGCGATTCCGGCTGTATTAGATATCGTGCGGGAGCGCGAGATGCGGGGCCACGTGATTATCGCCTCTTTCCGTCCTGACTGGTTGGCAGAAGTCAAGTTTTTGGATAAGAAGTTCAAAACCTCGATCCTGTTCAGTTCTACGAATCTGGATGCAGTGGGATTGGCGCAAGCTATCGGCGCAAATTATGTGCATCCGTGCTGGGAACGCTATCCGCAGCCGAGCGCGCTACTCACCCCTGGCTGGATCGCTCGCGTCCGGCAAGCTAACCTCGGTATTATCTGTTGGCATGAGGAACGTTCGGAAGAGATTGCCGCCTTGCGCCAGGTAGGTGTGGATGCGATTTGTAGTGACGCGCCGGACTTGTTGCTTTGAGTGTTGGGTATAGTCACCTTGTCACCCTTGCCTTTCTGCTCCTTTGCCCCCTTGCAGCTTCATCACCGCTGGTCCGTCTCAAACGGCACAACGTCACACGTTTCCATATACCATGTGAGTAACCGTTCCTTGAGTTGTAGCAGTATGTCGGTGTAAGCGGGGTTGTCGATCAGATTGTGCATCTCCTGCGGGTCGTGACGCAGGTCGTAAAGCTCGTCCTTTTCGTAGTGACGGCGAATGTATTTAAAATCGCGCGTGCGGCACATCGCAGCTTTAGTGTGCCATGGTTGCTCGTCGGTCACCTGGTGTTTGATGCGGGGCCAGTAAAGGCTGGTGGAAGGGTCTTCCATCCGCGTCACGGAGGTTTTTTCCATGCATTGCTCTTCGCCCAACAAGCGCCCGCCCTCGCAGAAAATTGCATCTCGATGCACATCTGTTTCTCCGGTGAGTACAGGCCGCAGGCTTTTGCCGAAGTGCCAGTACCCCGGTTGAATACCGGCTAGATCGTAGACTGTAGCCGGGAAGTCTACCAGTTCCACCAAGGCGTCACTCACCCGCGCCTGCACCGGCAGGATTGCGGGGGGTTTGATGATAAAGGGGACGCGGGCCAGCGCATCTTCAAAGGTGTTCTGTGTCTTCTCCACAATGCCATAGTCACCAGTATAATCGCCATGATCGGCGAAGATAAAGATAGCGGTATCGTCGTACATCCCGGTCTCTTTAAGCGCATCGATCAACAGGCCAAATTGATGATCCAATCGCGCACACATTCCATAGTACACCGCGCGTAATTCGGTCCAGCGTTCCTCATCCCAATCCCCCAGATTCTGCATCTCGTAGATGGCTTTGAGTAATGAGGCTTTGTCGTCCCAATTTTCGGGGGTAGGGGTGCGGGGGGGAATTTTAGCACGGTCAATGAGGCTGTACCACGGCTCTTCCACACCATAGGGGGGATGGGGATACGTTAAGGGAAGAAAGATACAGACCGGTTGTTCGCCCTCGTAACTGCGGATAAAATCCAGAGCGCCCAAGACGTTAGCCCAGTCTCCATCATAGTAGATATCTTCATCGCCTGTGTCTTGCTTGCCGACGTAGAACGAATAGTAGCTATCGCTCCCCGGTTCTCCCCGCCACGTATCCTGGCGATCAATTTCCCACATTGGTCTGGGTGGGCGTTCTGGTTTATATTTGATGTCGCAATCCTTATCATAGCCGAGCTGCCCCGGCACGAGGTCGTTCTTTCCCCCCCACCAGACGAAGTAGCCATTATCCCGCAGCACGTGCAGCAGATTCGGTTCCCCTTCGTGGGCGCGCAGCATATAATGCATCGTGCGGTGTCCGCGAACGTGGGGGTACCAACCGGTCATAAAACTACAGCGGCTCGGTGTGCAGACCGTGTTCTGGCACACAGCCGTTCGGAACGAAACGGCGTCAGTCTCCACCATGTGATCTAGATGGGGGGTGACCGCTGCCGGATTGCCCAAATGCCCCATCACATCCCCACGCCATTGGTCAGGATTAAAAATTAGAATATGTGGTTTTTTTGACATGTTAACTCCTTGTCCTTTTTGGAACGGTGACGACGGAAAGGAAGGGACCTGGCTTCTGTACTGCTTTAACCAGATCCCTGTATTCCACCGGTTTAGTAATGTAAACATTACAGCCCAGCTCATAACAGCGTTCTACATCTGGGCTAACGATGCGGCGTTTCCAGTGCGCGCTCCGCGTCGCGCAGGAACGGGCCGGTACAGCATAAGATTGTTTGTAAGACTTTTGTAGCCTGGCCCTCGGGCTAAGAATGCAGACATCGCGTTGACTCCTTCAATGTCCAGGCACCGCAGCCGTTCAAAGATGACCAGCCGATAGTCATCGGCAAACATCAATTCGCCGCGCGCGTCGGCGTGATAGCTCCTGCGCCGAATGAGGACCAGGGTGGAGCGCAGAATGGCGGGATAGTGTTGCTGGTAGGATTCGTAGAATATTCGGAAAGGATATTATACTTATGCTCGTAGATGCGAATTTCGTCTTTCAGCAAGTGAATATCATGAAGTAAATCATTTGGGTTCATACCAGCCTCCCTTGTTGCTAGGGGGGTATTATAGCATGAAGACTATAAAAGTCTGAGCAGGCACTTGCTTTATGGGGACGTTCATTTAACATAAAGTCCTGATTGAGAAGTCTGTACACCCGCAGGCCGTCGGCATTGTGTGTGCTGCAGACAGCGCCTAGACCAACGTTGCGAACGGCGTTGCTACCTGCACCATCCGGCCCGCGCCATTGTAGGTATACGTGTAGACGCCATCACTGGTCAAGTTGCCGCGCTGGTCGTAGGTGTAGGCCGCGCTGTCCACTGCCGTCAGGCGGTTCGCTGTGTCGTAGGTGTAGGTGGTGACGGTGGTGTCGCTGAAGGACTCCGTCACGGTTAATACAGTACGGTTCCCTACTTCATCATAAGCGTATTGGTAGCACTCGCCCGTACTATGGGTGGGCCAGGGTGGGAAGCGGTTGCGTCAACCATCCTACATCCGGGCTAACAGATGCGGCGACTCCGTTGCCCAAATGGATGCGGGAAGTTATACTTTTACGGACCCTTAGTCAATTGAGTCGCGATAGAACTTATATGTACTATCCACTTCCACCTGCCACAACAGGGTGCCAGTTGCTAGGTCTAGCGCATCAATCGCAGATTGATGCGCGATGTATACTACCCCTTCATATACGATAGCATTCACGGAACCACCACGCACCGCGTATTCCCACAACTTAGCCCCTGAAGTCAGTTCCAATGCATACCACCCCGAACTACTACAGTCATCATCATATTCTACCAGTCTAAACAACACGATATCATTCTGGCGATAGGTAGCTACGCTGCGTGAAATATCCGAGGGTGTAAACTGCCATACCACCTCACCCGTAGTAATGTCTAAAGCATAAGTTGCGTTGAAATCATCGAGTAGCAATAAGTTTTTGCGCAGTACGGGCGGCATACTAACTCCTCCTCTGATATCCAAGACCGTCGACCAGGCTGCCATCTCGAGCTGATCACGCTTGAACGCTAATAGCTTCTGTTTATCGCGCCCCACGAGCCAGTGCTCATCTACATATAAGACCTGCTCAAACAGCACGTTGGGGGAGAGATCCAGGGTCTGTTGTTGCTGCCCGGTATTGACGTCCAGAGCCACAATGGTGTGCTCATCGGTCACATACCAGAGCCAATCGTCATATATCACATACGGGAGTATATCCGGCCACACCGGGCGCGTGTGCCACACCGGGCGCCCGGTCAGCCCATCATAGACATAGATCCCCCGGCGACGCGCGGTTACCACCTTGTCTCCCACCAAGCGAATATGCTTTTTCAGTCCGGTAAAATAAGCGTCAAAGCGAGCTTCAGTGATCTGCCGGCGCTTGGTGCCGGCAGCCAGGTCAATTGCCACGAAGTATTCTCCCCGTCGTGGATAACGCGCTACCTGCACATAGGCGCGCTGCCCCGAGATCACCGGTTTCTCAAATGTCCAGTCCGCGGTACAGAGGATAGCTTCCAAATGCTGATCCGGTAGCTGCAGCCGGTACAAGCAATAGCCGGCTCCGAAATAGAGATAGGGCGCTTCCAACGTCAGTTCGGACATGTGTTGAGACGTCCCTATCTCTGGTGGTGAGAGTAACCTGACGACCATAAGCGGCACGCCACAGCCTAACAAGATCCCCCCACTGAAAATGAGCCACCAATATAGTATTCTCTTCCCTTTTGACATCACATTCTACTCCGCAATATGCGCCCGTAGCCACCGACTGACTTGCGAGGGCGGCGTGCCCCACGCATTGGGCAATACGAATGTCCACTCGCCATCCGTGGTCCAGCCCAAGGTAGTGTGATCTACCAAGTATACGCCAACGCGGCAAGGGATATCGTCATCTGTACCATTCAGATTGCATCGTTATGGGTCAGGTTGCCTCGTTGGTTATACATGTAAGTTTATCCAGCCAACCGTTTAACTAGGATACAAACTTAGCAACTGCGAATATCTACTATATCCATCTATAATGTATTGGAGCTATCTAAGGGTTTCGTCAGAAGGAACAAATACTTTTTGGAGTATATTGCTGCGCTGTTCACTACCTCGGACAATTATCGCTTGCCCATCTGAGGTCCAGTTTAGTATTTCATGAAAATAAGGAGCCTTAACCACCGAAAAAGTCAATGTATGCTTATTCAAAATACCAATCGCCACCGGTTTGTAATTGGGACCCACCACTCGTAAATAAAGCGCCAATTTAGAACCATCTGGCGACCAAACACTGCCCTGACTCGGTAAGATCAAATATTCCTCAGGGGGGTAGATCTCCTCAATTACATCGCTTCCGTCAATGGGCGTTATCACAATATGCTTTCCAACAAGAGCTAGTAGCTCCCCGTCAGGAAACCATATTGGATCTGCCACAGTAGCATATACCGTAGTCGTTTGTTGGGTAGTCAAGTTTATAATCCGCGTTTCACCTGCCTCTGCGCCTTTGAGGTATGGAACATGAGTATAGGCAATTCTCTGCCCATCCGGCGACCAAGAAATAAATGGCGATAATGCACTGAAAATAGGTAATTCTTGATATCCACTGCCATCAGCTTGAACGATGATTACGCTTCCACCTCTATCCACAACAGCAAATGCAGTACTAGTTGGTGACCAAACTACAATTCGTTCTCGATGCGGTAGTGCACAAAGTGGGATATGTATATCTGGCTGCTTAACTTTTACTAACCACCAAGTTTCAGTGCAAGTTTTCCACGAAGTCTCTGTCAGACAATTCGCACGATTATATGATCGCATCAAGAACCCTGTACCATCAGGAGACCAATAAGTATGCATGTCCCAAGTCTCAACCGTATAGTCCCTAGGGATTTGGCGTTCATGTTGAAGATCTGAGAGCGACGCCAACCAGAGCGTTTGGTAACGTGCATAAGTCACCCAGTCAAGGTTGGGCGAAAAGTACATCAAACTGGCATCCTCAGGAAGTATGAGTTCATCCCAAGTGGCTGCACAACCGCTTAGTAAAAACATCATCAGAAGCGGATAAACTAACACCGCATATTTATTCATTTCTGCCTCCCACCTGCTATGCACAGATTTCTACACCATTACTTTATTTTTCAAGCAGAGCTTTAGCCCGTTGAGGGGGAATCAGTCTAAAACTGTGTGCTTTAGCACATATTCCCCTTATTTAACTCAAGTTGCTACTTGTGATGTGGAAAACTCTTTTTCTTTTCCGCCCCTATGGGGTGGAAAAGGGAACAAAAAACGTTCCCCCTTCTCTTCTTCCGTTAAAAGGTAACAACTTAAGTTATTTAGCCGCCGAAGGCAGAAGGACTTTAGCCCCAAGGCTTTTAATGCACGGCCATGGCCCATCTGACATGTCCACTGAATTCTGGTATACTTGCCCACCCAACGTGCCCCCCAGTATCTTTACCCTGAGGGTCCATAGAATCTACTTGACTAGCCCATGACCTATCGAAATCACTCCACTCTGCTTCCCTGCCATCACCAATAGCTTGTCTTTCCTCTGGCGTCATACGCCAGTAACGGCGTTGACTGCCAGGATATGAATCATTAAAAACCACCGTCAAACCTTGATCGATCAACCCTCTAACGACTACAAAATGCCCAAATTGGTTAGTGCTTAGCTCAACTCGAACCAGAGCAAGTACAGGATGGTTATTGAGTAACTTATGATGTACTCGCTCGCGTGTCCAGTGGTCGCCGGATTCTATAGTCAATCCATAATACACACGCGCTACTTCAGCAAGCGTTTCGGCAGAAACACATGCACGATTGCACCACCCTAATGGATCTGGGGTAGGTGTAGGAAACTGCCCTCCCCACCCTAGAGAACAACAGTAGCCATCATATCCACCAGGCCGCTGTTGCCGCAATTGTTGGACAAGGGTATCCAGGTCAACCGCTAAGCCTTCACCATGCAAAAACATATACAATGCCATTACCCCACAAGAATTAGGGTATTTTACCCATAAATCCCCCATTTCATCTATCCAAGGCACATCCAATATTGGTGTATTTTCAAGAGAGGGTAGTGGTGCTAGAGGATCAGGCTCATAACCACTAGGATCGATATAGTTAATGGGATTATTCAGCACGTATGAGTAGCGATCGAGACTTTGTGGATTCATGAAATCAGGTATGACTGTGTCAGGACTGGTAAAGTGGTTAAGATAAGCATCATACCACCTGGCCCGTAGATACACCAACGCGCTATACGCATCTTGCCACTCCCCAGTATACCCCAAACCTGTTTGGGTACTACCGCCCTCCACCCCAAACGGTGACCATTCCCGCGTAGCCGTCACCGTGCCGCTGATGTCCACCGTTTGCCGCACACTGCCTAGCGCATCGGGTAACACGAACATCCAATCTTCGCCATCCCACCAGCCCAAGGTGTCGTGGCCTACCAGGTAATGAACTTTAAGAAATTATTTCGGTAACGCGCTCCACCGGGGCGTCAACGCCCCGGCTACATCAACCACGCCCCCTGAAGGGGAC